>NZ_WEKR01000044.1:0-13573 GCF_024105395.1 Paracoccus sp. 08
GCCTGGATCGCGGCGACAGGCGCCGTCGCGGGGGGCGACATGACGCCCGTCGCGGCGCTGGCCAAGATGGTGGTCCTGACCGCGGCCGCGCCCCATCACGGGTGGGACCGCGCCACGCTGGCCGCCCTGCTGGCGCGCGGGCTGACCGGGGACTGTGCGCCCACCGACCGGATGGACGGCCCGCTGTGGCCCGGACAGGTGCTGACCTGCGGCCCCGTGCGGCTGGAGAACGACCCCGATGCCGGGCCGCGGCTGATGCGGGGCGGCGCCGTCCTGTGGCAAGCGCCGGGGCCTGGCGTGCTGCGGATGCAGGGCGACCGGCTGGCGCTGATCGGTCACGACGGGGCGGTGCTGTGGTCCGGCCCCCCCGCCCCCGGCGCGGTGGCGATCCTGTCGGACGATCCTCCGGCGCTGCGCATGATCGACCCCGCCCATCGCGCCGCCCCCGTCACCGCGCTTGCGGGCTGACACCCGCCCGCGCTAGCAAGCCCCAGCAAGGAGACCCCGATGCCGCTGATCCATGTCCTGAACGGTCCGAACCTGAACCTGCTGGGCCAGCGCCAGCCCGAGGTCTATGGCCACGAGACGCTGGCTGATCTCGAGGCGCTGTGCCGCAACGCCGCCGCCCCGCATGACATCCGCTTCCTGCAGTCGAACTGGGAAGGCCAGATCGTCGACTGGATCCACGAAGCCCGGCTGGAAGCCGCGGCCATCGTCATTAATCCGGCGGCACTGACCCATACCTCGGTCGCGGTGCTGGATGCGCTGAACGCCTTCGACGGCCCGGTGATCGAGGTCCATATCAGCCAGGTCCACAAGCGCGAGGCGTTCCGCCACCATTCGTTCGTGTCAAAGCGTGCCGACGGGGTGATCGCGGGGCTGGGGCTGAACGGCTATGCCGCAGCCCTGCGCCACGTGGCGGGCCTGATCGGCTGAGACGAAAAGACCGCCGGACCTGGCCGCAGGGAGGAGGGGGGCGGCAGGACCGGCGGCTTTCCGAAGTGTCCGTGGCCGGACCGGGAGGAGGACGCCACGAAGCATCTGCTTCATAGGTCCACCATGCGCCGGACCCGCGCCCCTGTCACCGCAGGCCGCGCCGCTTGGTCAACCGGGACGTGCGCTGCCACGGGACCGGGCGCAATTTGAGGGTATTGCCCGATCCTTGGGCACACCCCGCGCGAATCACCGCGCCGTCAGCGCCTCCAGATAGGTGCGCGACCACCAGGCGACATCGTGGTCCACCACGCCTTCCAGCAGGGCGGCATGGCGGTCGCGGCGTTCGGCTTGCGACATCCGCATCGCCTGTGCCATCGCGACGGCCAGATCATGCGGGTCGTGGGGGTTGATGATCAGCGCCTCGGCCATGGTCTCTGCGGCCCCGGCAAAGCGCGACAGGATCAGCACGCCCGGATCGTCGGGGTTCTGGGCGGCGACGTATTCCTTGGCGACCAGGTTCATCCCGTCGGCCAGCGGCGTGACCAACCCGATGCGCGCCTGCCGGTACAGCCCCGCCAGCACGGGACGCGGGAACGGCCGATGGATGAACCGGATCGGCGTCCAGTTCAACGTCGCGAACTGGCCGTTGATGCGTCCGGCCAGGTGTTCGGTCTCCTCGCGGATGTCCTGATAGGCTTCGACCTCGCCCCGCGTCGGGGGCGCGATCTGCAGGAACGAGATCTTCTCGTGCAGGTCGGGGATCTTTTCCAGCAGCAGCTGATAGGCCCGGAACCGCTGCGGGATGCCCTTGGAATAATCCAGCCGGTCGACGCCGATCATCATCTTGGCCCCGGTCAGCAGGCGCATGCGGTCGCTGTCGGGGGCGTCTGCCGCCTCGGTGATGAAGGCCGCGGCGTCGATGCCGATCGGAAAGACCTGCGTGCGGACCATGCGTCCCGACAGCCGGAAGCGGTCCGGCGCGACCTGATCGCCGTCCGCCAGCTGACGCGCGCTTTCGGCAAAGGCGCCAAGGTCGCGTTCGGCCTGGAACCCCAGCAGATCGTAATGGGACAGCCAGTCAAACAGCTGCGCGGGGTTGGGCAGGGCCGCGCAATCGGCCGGACCCGGAAAGGGAATGTGCAGGAAATGCCCGATCGGGTTTTCCACCCCCAGGGCACGCAGTTCGGCGGCCAGCGGGAACAGGTGATAATCCTGCACCCAGATCCGGTCATCGGGGCGCAGGACCGGCAGCAGCATCCGCGCGATGCGCTGGTTCACCCGTGCATATCCATCCAGGTATTCGGGCCGGATGCGCATCAGGTTGGGGCGCCCATGACACAGCGGCCACAGGATGGAGTTGGAATAGCCCAGATAGTATTCGTCATGCTCTTGCGGGGTCAGGTCAAAGGACAGCCGTTGGAACGCCGCGCCCGGATGGTCCTGCAGGTCGGGCGCGGGATCGTCCGTCACCTCGCCCGAGAAACCCACCCACACCCCGCCGGAACTGCGCAGCGCATCCTCCAGCGCCACCACCAGCCCGCCCGAAGGGTCGTCCCCCAGCGGCAGGCGGTTCGAGACGACGATCAGGCGCGGTTCGGTGGACATGGGCATTCCTCAGTTCAGCGATGCGTCAAGCCAAGCGGCCAGCGCGGCAGGGTCGGACAATCGGTGATGCGCGGCGGTGGGACCGTCGCCGATCTTGATGGCAAAGCCGCCGCGGGCCTGCGCCTCGGCCATGGCGGGTTCGTCGGTGGTATCGTCGCCCGCAAAGACCGGCACGCGCCCGGCAAAGGGCTCAAGCGTCATCAGATGCGACAGCGCGCTGTCCTTGCCGACGCCACCGGGGCGCAGCTCGACCGCCATCTTGGCGGGCTGCAGCACCAGATGCGGGTTCCGGTCGGCCAGATCCTGCATCACCTCCTCGACAAAGGCGCGCAGATCGGGGGCGTCCCGATAATGCAGTGCGACGCCATGGGGCTTTTCCTCGACCAGCAAGGCGGGATGGGGCGCGGCGGCGGCATGGGCCGCGGCATGAAGGGGGCCCGCGTCGAAATCGACCCGGTGCAGGGTCTGGATGCGGCCGGGGCGCAGCGACAGCTCTGCGCCGTGGCTGCCCGCCACGATGCCCTCGAACCCGTCCATATGTCCGCGCAGGTCGGCCACGTCGCGCCCCGAGATCAGCGCCACCGCGCCCCCCTGCCGCCGGTACAGCGCCGCCAGCCGGTCGCGCAGCGCCTGCGTGACAACGACCGCATCGGGCCGGGGGGCGATGTCGACCAGGCAGCCGTCGAAATCCAGGAACAGGGCGGCGTCGGGGGCAAGCGGGGGTGGGGTCACGTCAGGCGGGCTCCGGCGATTGGGATATACCAAAGGGAACCCGTGACTCCCCCCGAGGGTTCACCGCCGCGTGAGGTTTTTTGACCGCCGACCCGCGCGCGTCAGTATTCGACCCCGGCTTGCGCCTTGATCCCAGACCGGAACGGATGCTTGACCTGGGTCATCTCGGTCACCAGGTCGGCGGCCTCGATCAGCGCGTCGGGGGCGCCGCGCCCGGTCAGCACCACATGGGTCATGGCGGGCTTTTCCGCCTGCAGAAAGGCCACCACCTCGGCCGCGTCCAGATAACCATAGCGCAGCGCGATGTTGATCTCGTCCAGCAGGACCATGCGGATGGCCGGGTCACGGATCAGGTCCTGCGCGCGCGCCCATCCGGCCTGCGCCATGGCGATGTCGCGGGACTTGTCCTGCGTCTCCCAGGTAAAGCCCTCGCCCATGGCGTGGAACTGACAGATGTCGGTGAAATGCGTGGTCAGCAGCGTGCGTTCGCCCGTGTCCCACGCGCCCTTGATGAACTGCACAACGGCGCAGGGCATCGCGTGCGCGATGGAGCGCATGATCATGCCGAACCCCGACGACGACTTGCCCTTGCCCGGCCCGGTATGGACGATGATCAGGCCCTTTTCGCCGGTCTTGGTCTCCATCATGCGGTCGCGGGCGGCCTTTTTCCTGGCCATCTTGGCGGCGTGGCGGTCCTGATCCTCGGCGGAAATCGGGTCGGTCTGCGTCATCGGGTCGCTCCTTGCGGTTGACAAACGGCGGGTGCGGGGGKTTGGGTGAGGGCGTGTTGGTTCCTGTCTATGACAGGCGAAGAGGGAATGCGACAAGGCCCCGGGTCATCAGACCCGCGACCCCAAGCGCAGCCGCCCCCGCGACCGTGACCGGAGAGGTCGCCCGATCCACTGGCCCCGATTGGGGCTGGGAAGGTGGGACGACCGTCGGGGCATCCGCCCCTGGATCCGCAAGCCGGGAGACCTGCCAGCACCTGACGATGACGGGCGAACGGGGTGTTTCGCGACCGGCAGGTGATGGCCGGATGCCCCGTGCCGCCTCCTCTCGGACGCCCCTTGCCGCAACAAGGAAGGGGCCGCGATGCGCGCCGTTCTGCATGTCTGCACCACCTGTCGCGGCACCGTGCCCGACCCGGTTCCCGATGCCGCAGGGACCGATGCCGCAAGGACGGATGCCCTTGGCCTGGACGCGCCGCGCCTTGGCGCTCGGCTGCACGACCTGCTGTCCCGCACCGCCCCCGACGGCGTCGAGATCCGCCCCGTCGAATGCCTTTCCGCCTGTTCGCAGGGCTGTTCCGTCGCGCTGTCCGCGCCGGGCAAGTGGTCCTATGTCTATGGCCGCCTGACGCTGGACGACGCCGCCGACATCCTGTCGGGCGCGCGCGCCTATGCCGGAACCGCCGACGGCATCGTGCCGTGGCGCGAACGCCCCGCCGTCTTCCGCAAGCAGAGCCTTGCCCGCATCCCCCCGCATACCCTGTCGCAGGAGTGACCATGATCGACCTTATCAAGACCCCCGTCACCGTGATCACCGGCTTTCTGGGGTCGGGCAAGACGACCCTGGTGCGCCATCTGATGGCCAACCCCCAGGGGCTGCGCCTTGCGGTGATCGTGAACGAATTCGGCACGATGGGTGTCGATGGAGAGATCCTGAAGGGTTGCGCCGATGCCGCCTGCCCGGCCGAGAATATCGTCGAGCTGTCGAACGGCTGCATCTGCTGCACCGTCGCCGACGACTTCATCCCCACGCTGGAGGCGCTGATGGCGCTTCCCGCCCGGCCGGACCACATCCTGATCGAGACGTCCGGGCTGGCGCTGCCGAAACCGTTGCTCAAGGCCTTCGACTGGCCCGCCATCCGCTCGCGCATCACCGTGGACGGGGTGATCGCCCTGGCCGACGCCGAGGCCGTGGCGGCCGGCCGCTTTGCCCCGGACGTGGCGGCGGTGGACGCGCAGCGCGCCGCCGACCCCGGCCTGGACCACGAGACGCCCCTGTCCGAGGTCTTCGAGGATCAGATCGCCTGCGCCGACGTGATCCTGCTGACCAAGGCCGATCTGGCCGGGCCGGAGGGCGTCGCCGCCGCCCGCGCCGCGATCGAGGCAGAGCTGCCCCGCCCCCTGCCCATCCTGACCGTGACCGAGGGCGCGGTCGATCCGCGCCTGGTCCTGGGCCTGGGCAAGGCCGCCGAGGACGACCTGGACGCCCGCCCCAGCCATCACGACGGCGCCGACGACCACGAGCATGAGGATTTCGACACCGTCGTCATTGACCTGCCCGAAATCACCGACCCGGCCGATCTGGCCGCCCGCATCGCCCGTCTGGCCGCCGAGCAGAACGTGCTGCGCGTCAAGGGCCATGTCGCCGTCGCGGGCAAGCCCATGCGCCTTCTGGTGCAGGCCGTGGGCGCCCGGGTGCGCCATCAGTACGACCGCCCCTGGGGCCAGACCCCGCGCCGGTCGCGCCTTGTGGTGATCGCGGAGCACGACGACGTGAACCCCGACGCGATCCGCGCCGTGCTGGAGGCCGTGCCAGCATGACCGGGCCCGCCTGATGCATGTCATCTTCCGCGAACAGGTCGGGCTTGAACAGTCTGACGCCCCCTATGATCCCGGTCAGACCCCCGGCGATCTGGTGGTCCTGTCCTTTTCGGACAGCGACCTGGGGGCCTTTGCGGAAGGCTGGCGGCGCGCGGCGGGGGGGCTTCCGCCCACGCGGCTGTGCAACCTGGTGGCACTGCGGCACCCGGTCTCGGTCGACACCTATGTCGAGAACACCCTGTCGGGCGCGCGCGGCATCCTGATCCGGTTGATCGGTGGCGAGGCTTACTGGCCCTATGGCCTGGCGTCGGTGCAGGACCTGGCGCGCAGGCGCGGCATCGCGCTGGCCGTGCTGCCAGCGGACGGCCGCGACGATCTACGGCTGGAGGAGATCTCGACCGTTCCCCCCTCGGTCCTGCGCGTGCTGCGGCGGCATTGCGACCAGGGCGGCGCGGTCGCGGCGCAGGCGGCGCTGGCGCAGATGGCCATCGCATCGGGCCTGCAGGCCGCGCCCGTGCCGGGGGTCAAGACCCTGCCCGCGATGGGCTTTCACGACCCCGACCGGGGGGTGGTCGCCGACCCGGGCCCGGTCGCGACGCTGGTCACCTTCTATCGCAGCTGGCTGGCGGCGGCGGATGTGGCGCCCATCGACGCGCTGATCCGGGCCCTGCGCGACCGCGGCATTACCGCGATGGGCGTCTTCGTGCCGTCGCTGAAGGCGCCGGGGCTGGCGGACTGGCTGACGGCTGCCCTGCCGGACGGGCCGGAGCTGGTGGTGAACGCGACCGGCTTTTCCGGGGGCGGCGTGCCCTTCTGCGGCTGGTCCTGCCCGGTGTTCCAGGTGGCCCTGTCCACCAACCGCCGCCGCGACTGGCTGGCGGCCGAACGCGGGCTGTCGCCGTCGGACCTGGCGATGAACGTCGTCCTGCCCGAGGTCGACGGACGCATCTTCGCGGGCCTCATCAGCTTCAAGGCGGTCAGCCCGCGCGACCCGGACCTGCAATATTCGCGCTTCGTGCACCGGCCCGATGCGGCGATGCTGGCCCGGGCCGTCGACCGCATCGCCGCCTGGCACGCCCTGGCGCAGGGCGTGGGCCGGGTGGCAATGGTGCTCTCCACCTATCCGGGCCGCGACTGGCAACAGGCCCATGCCGTCGGGCTGGACGCGCCGGCATCCGCGCAGGCGGTGGGGGCGATGCTGGGCACGGACCTGCCCGCGCTGCCGGACGGCACCCTGGCTTGGCCGCTGGACGATTACCGCGCGGCGCTGGCCCACCTGCCGCAGGCGCTGCAGGAGGACCKGCACGCGGCCTGGGGGCCACCCGAGACCGATCCCGATTGCCGGGACGGGGCGTTCCACCTGCGCGCCAGCCTGCATGGCCCGGTGATCCTGGCGTTGCAGCCCGAACGCAGCCACCGCGCCGGGCGCGAGGACAGCTATCACGACCTGACCCGCGTGCCGCGCCATGCCTATGTGGCCTTCTATCTGTGGCTGGCGCAGCAGGGCGCGCGGGCGCTGATCCATATGGGCGCGCATGGCACGCTGGAATGGCTGCCGGGCAAGGCGGTGGCGCTGTCGGGCGATTGCTGGCCTGCGGCGCTGCTGGGGGCGATGCCGGTGATCTATCCCTTCATCGTCAACGATCCGGGCGAAGCCGCGCAGGCGAAACGCCGGATCGGGGCGGTGACCCTGGGCCATATGCCGCCCCCCATGCGGGACGCCGCTCTGCCTCCCGGCATGGCGGGGCTGGAGCGGTCCCTGGACGAATATTCCACCGCCGACGGGCTGGACCCCGCGCGCCGCGACCGCCTGATCGCCGCGATCCGGGACGAGGCGCGCGCCCTGGGGGTCGAGGCCGATCTGGGCATCCCCTCTGAGGCCAGCGCGGCCGAGGCGATCACCCGCATCGACCGCTTCGTCTGCGACATCAAGGAGAGCCAGTACGGAGAGGGGCTGCACATCTGGGGCAGCGGCGCCTGCGGTCAGGCCGAACGCGAGGGGCTGATGGCGGCGCTGGCCGGGCGCTTCGTCTCGCCGGGGCCGTCGGGTTCGCCCAATCGGGGGCGGTCGGATGTGATGCCCACGGGGCGCAACCTCTACAGCGTGGACCCGCGCGCGGTGCCCACGCCCTCGGCCCATGCGCAGGGGGTGAAGCTCGCCGAGGAGCTGCTGCGCCGCCACCTGCAGGATCACGGCGACTGGCCGCGCGGGCTGGTCGTGGACCTCTGGGGCAGCGCGACCATGCGCACCGCAGGCGAGGAATTCGCCATGGCCCTGCATCTGGCCGGGCTGAAGCCGGTCTGGGATGCCGGATCGGGCCGCGTCTCGGGGGTCGAGGTCGTGCCGCTGGCCCTGCTGGGGCGTCCGCGCATCGACGTGACGCTGCGGGTGTCGGGCCTCTTCCGCGACGTCTTCCCGGTGCTGGCCCAGCTGTTCCAGACCGGGGCCGCCACGCTGGCCGCGCGGGACGAGGCGGCGGATCAGAACCCCTATGCCGGGGGCGCGCGGGTCTTTGGCCCGCAGCCGGGGCAATACGGGCTGGGCATGGGCAGCGCGCCCACGGAATTCACCGATGCCGCGCGGCAGGCGGCGGGCGAGGCCTGGATCGCCGCCTCCAGCTGGGCCATCGGCGTGGATGGCGCCAGCCAGGAGGACCGCGCCGCGCTGGAGGCCCGGCTGACCCGCGCCGACAGTTTCGTCCATGCGCAGGACCTGCCCGAGACCGACCTGCTGCTGGCCGCCGATTACCCCGCGCATGAGGGCGGTTTCGCCGCCGCCATGGCGCGGATCGGGGCGGATGCGCCCGCGCTGTACCACCTGGACGCCACGCAGCCCGACCGCCCGCGCGCCCGGACCCTGACCGAGGAGATCGCCCGCACCACCCGCGCCCGCGCCGCCGATCCGGCCTGGGCCGATGCGATGACCGCACATGGATACCGGGGCGCGGCCGAGATCGCGGCGACGCTGGACCACATGGCGGCCTTTGCCCATCTGGCGGGCGCGGTGCCCGCGCATCTGTTCGACCTTTATCATCAGGCGACCTTGGGCCGCCCCGAGATCGTCGCCTTCATGCAGGACGCGAACCCCGCCGCCCTGGCCGCGATGCGCGACCTGTTCCAGCGGCTGCACGATGCCGGTCTGTGGGTCACGCGGCGCAACTCCATCGCGGCGGGGCTGTCATGATCCGCGGCTGGKGCCCCGGCGCGCTGCAGCCGATGGAGTCCGGCGACGGGTGGGTGGTACGTATCCGCCCCCCCGGCGGGCGTCTGGACGCAGCCCAGGCCCAGGCCATCGCCGATGCCGCCCGGACCCATGGCAACGGCGTGATCGAGTTGACGGGCCGCGCCAACCTGCAGCTGCGCGGCGTGACGCCCGCGACCCATGCGCCGCTGATCGCGGCGCTGCGCCCGCACGGCCTGATCGACCCCGACATCGCTACGGAGACGCGCCGCAACATCCTGGTCACGCCCTTCGCGGATGCCGCCACCGATACGCTGGCCGCCGATCTGGCAGCGGCGCTGGCGGCCAGCGACCTGGCCCTGCCCGCCAAGTTCGGTTTTGCGGTCGATACCGGTCCCGCGCCGGTGCTGACCCAAGACCCCGCCGATATCCGCATCGAGGCAGGCCCGACGCTCCGCGCCGATGGCATGGACCGCGCCGCACCCTATCACGGGCCACAGGACGCGCTGGCGCTGGCCCGCTGGKTCCTGGATCAGGGCGGCGCGCCCGACGGGCGGGGGCGCATGGCCGCATTGACCGCGCGGATGCAGCCCCCCGGCGCCACCCTGCCCGCCCTCCGGCCCGCCGCGCCGCCGCAGCCGGGTCCGCATCCGCAAGGCCTGCTGGTCGCGCTGGAATTCGGCCAGATCACCCCCGACACGCTGCGCCGCCTTGGGCGCCTGGCACCGCTGCGCCTGACGCCGTGGCGGATGCTGCTGGTCGAGGGGGTCCGCCACCTGCCCGCGCTGGAGGGGCTGATCCTGGACCCCCGCAATCCGCGCATCCGCCTGCGCGCCTGTCCCGGCGCGCCCGCCTGCCCGCAGGGACGTGCCGCGACGCGCCCCCTGGCGCGGGCGCTGGCGCCGCTGATCCCGCCGGATGCGGTGCTGCATGTCAGCGGCTGCGCCAAGGGCTGCGGCTGGCCGCGCGCCGCCGACCTCACGCTGACCGCGACGGCCGAGGGGTTCGACCTGATCCGCCATGGCCGCGCCCATGACCCCGCCGCCCTCCGCGGCCTGCACCCCGATCAACTGCCGAAGGTTCTGTGATGCCCCATGATTACGAAAAGGACGGCGCTGCCATCTATCGCCAGTCCTTCGCCACCATCCGGGCCGAGGCCAATCTGGCACGTTTCGACGCGGATGAGGAACCCGTCGTCGTCCGCATGATCCATGCCGCGGGCCTGGTGGGGCTGGAACGCGACGTGTCCTTCACCCCCGGCATGGCGACCGCCGCCCGCGCGGCGCTGGCTGGCGGTGCGCCGATCCTCTGCGATGCGCATATGGTCAGCGAGGGCGTGACCCGCGCCCGCCTGCCCGCCGACAACGCCGTGATCTGCACCCTGCGCGACCCGCGCGTGCCCGATATGGCGGCGGGCATGGGCAACACCCGCAGCGCCGCGGCGCTGGAGCTGTGGCGGCCGCATCTGGCGGGCGCGGTCGTGGCCATCGGCAATGCGCCCACCGCGCTGTTCCACCTGTTGAACATGCTGGAGGACCCCGCCTGCCCCCGCCCTGCCGCGATCATCGGCTGCCCCGTGGGCTTCGTCGGCGCGGCGGAATCGAAGGACGCGCTGATGGCCGCGCCGCCCTGCCCTGCGGTCGTCGTGCGCGGCAGGTTGGGCGGGTCGGCCATCACCGTCGCCGCGATCAACGCGCTGGCCAGCCGGAGGGAATGATGGGACGCATCATCTGCGCGGGTCTGGGGCCGGGCGATCCGGACCTGATCTCGGTCCGGGCCGACCGGGCGGTGCGCGCCGCGCGCCACATCGCCTATTTCAGGAAGCCCGGCCGCCCCGGTCAGGCGCGGCGCATCGTGCAGGGGATGCTCTCCCCGGATGCGGTCGAATATCCGATGGAATATCCGGTCACGACGGAAATCCCCTTTGATCATCCCGATTACAACGACGCGCTGGCGGGGTTCTATGACCTCTGGGCCGCGCGCCTGGCGCAGCTGGCCCAGACCGAGGACGTGGTGGTGCTGTGCGAGGGCGACCCGTTCCTCTACGGCAGCTTCATGCATCTGCAGGTGCGTCTGGCCGGGCTGGCCGAGGTCGAGGTGATCCCCGGCATTCCCGGCATGGTCGGCTGCTGGAACGCGGTGGGCCAGCCCATGACCTGGGGCGACGACGTGCTGACCGTGCTGATGGGCACCCTGCCCGAGGCCGAGCTGGTCCGCCGCATGCAGGGCCGCGACGCGCTGGTGGTGATGAAGACCGGCCGCAACCTGCCCAAGCTGCGCCGCGCGCTGGCGGCATCCGGGCGTCTGGCCGACGCCTGGCTGATCGAACGCGGCACCATGCCCGGCCAGCGCATCCAGGCGCTGCGCGAGGTGGCCGATGACGACTGCCCCTATTTCGCGATCCTGCTGGTTCATGGCCACGGGCGGCGCCCCATGGCGCGGGTGGCGGAATGAGCGGCTGGATCACCGTCGCGGGGCTGGGACCGGGGTCGGACGCCATGGTGACGCCCGAGGTCATGGCCGCGCTGGATCGGGCGACCGACGTGATCGGCTACATCCCCTATGTCGAGAGGGTGGCGGCGCGGCCCGGCCTGACCCTGCATGCATCCGACAACCGAGTGGAGCTGGACCGCGCCCGCCATGCCTTGTCCCTGGCGGCGCAGGGCGGGCGGGTGGTCATCGTCTCCTCGGGTGATCCGGGCGTCTTCGCTATGGCCTCCGCCCTGTTCGAGGCGTTGGAGGCCGCCGGCGGCGATCCCGACATCCGCATCCTGCCGGGCATCACCGCGATGCTGGCGGCGGCGGCGCGGGCCGGCGCCCCCTTGGGCCACGATTTTTGCGCCATTAACCTGTCGGACAACCTCAAGCCCATGGCGCTGATCGAACACCGCCTGCGCCATGCTGCGCGGGGCGATTTCGCGATGGCCTTCTACAACCCGCGCTCGGCCAGCCGACCCGCAGGATTTGCCCGCGTGCTGGAGGTGCTGCGCGAGGAATGCGAACCCGGACGCCTGATGATCTTTGCCCGCGCCGTCACTACGCCGGACGAGGTGCTGCGCGTTGTCACCCTGGCCGAGGCCACGCCCGACATGGCCGACATGCGCACCGTCGTGCTGGTCGGCAACCGCGCGACGCGGCGGGTGGGTCGGTGGGTCTATACCCCGCGGGGGGCCGCCTGATGCAGCCAGTCCAGCGCCTGTTCCGGCGTGGCGACCTGCGGCCGGTCGGGCGCGTCGGGCCGGTCGATCAGCACCACACGCACGCCCAGATCGCGCGCCGCGTCCAGCTTGGCGCTGGCCCCCGCGCCACCGCTGTTCTTGGCGACCAGATGGGTGATGCCATGCGCGGCCATCAGCGCCCGGTCGCCCGCGACCGTGAAGGGGCCGCGCGCCAGCACGACCTGCGCGCCGGGCAAGGGGGGCGCATCGGGCGCATCGACCAACCGCAGCAGCCAGCGATGCGGCAGGGCGGCAAAGGGCGCCAGGGTCTGCCTGCCGATGGCCAGGAATACGCCGGTAGGCGCGCGGGGCAAGGCCGCGACCGCGCCCGCGATGTCGGGAACGCGCCTCCAGCCGGGATCGACCGGCCAGGCGGGGCGGCGCAGCATCAGCATGGGCACGCCGCCCGCGCGGCAGGCGGCATCCGCGTTGCGGCTGATCTGGGCGGCAAAGGGATGGGTCGCATCAACCACCGCGCCGATGTCCTGGTCCCGCAGATAGCGCGCCATGCCCTGGGCACCGCCGAAGCCGCCGATCCGCGTGGGCAGGGGCTGGGCTGCGGGCGCCTCGGTCCGTCCGGCATAGGAGAAGACCGCCGCGACACCGGCGCGGGCCATGAGGGCGGCCAGGCGGCTGGCCTCGGTCGTGCCGCCCAGCAGCAGGATGCGTCGCATGTCTGACCCTTGGCTGACGATCATCGGGATCACCGAAGATGGACCGGACGGCCTGCCCGGCGCAAGCCTTCGCGCGCTGGCGGCGGCCGAGGTCGTCTTCGGCGGCCCGCGCCACCTGGCGCTGGCGGGGGCGCGCGCGCGGGGGCGGGCCTGGCCGGTGCCCTTCGACCTGGCGCCGCTGCTGGCGCTGCGGGGGCGGCGGGTGGCGGCGCTGGTCTCGGGCGATCCGTTCTGGTGCGGCGCGGGGGGCAGCATTGCGGCCGTGCTGGAGCGCCACGAATGGCACGCCCTGCCCGCGCCGGGGGTGCTGTCGCTGGCCGCCGCACGCCTTGGCTGGCGGCTGGAGGACACGGTGACCCTGGGCCTGCATGCCGCGCCCTTCGCACGGCTGCGCCCGCATCTGGTGCGCGGCTGCCGCATCATCGCGACGCTGCGCGACGGCGACGCGCCCGCCGCGCTGGCCCGATGGCTGGTCGCCGCGGGCGCGGGGACCGCGCGGCTGACGGTGCTGGAGCGTCTTGGCGGGCCGTCCGAACGGGTGTGCAGCACGCGCGCCGATGGGGTCGCGCTGACCTGCGCCGCGCCCGTGGCGGTGGCCATCGACGGGGCGGATCTGCCGCGCGGCTTCGGCCTGCCTGCGGTGCCGGGGCGGGCGGATGGGATCTTCACCCATGACGG
>NZ_WEKR01000006.1:0-107920 GCF_024105395.1 Paracoccus sp. 08
CATTCCCGGGAAATGCAGCAGCCGGGGCTGCGCTCAATTCCCTCATCCAGCGGCGCAGCACACTCTCGGACAGGTCGAGGTCGCGTGCGGCCTGTGACACCGCTACGCCCCGATCGGTTACCAGCCTCACGGCCTCTGTCTTGAACTCACGGCTGAACTTTCGTCTCGTCATATCCACTCTCCAGTTCCTTGGTCGCGATCTTATCTTCGTGTCCACGAAACCGGCAGCAGCTCACACAGGGCGCGCGCAACCTTGGTGACGTCTTCGACAACCTGAAGGTCCGGTTCGCTAACATGGTTTCGGATATGGCCTCGCGGCTCTTCTCCAGTGGCTTGAACCGAATCCTCGGCAGCGTCTTCGGCGGCGGAGACGCTCTGGCCGGAGCGCTCAGCGGCGCCGGGCTGAATGCCATCCCGGCCTTCGCCCGTGGCACGCCATTCTCTCCGGATGGTCTAGCGCGGCTCAACGAACGCGGTGGCGAGATCCTTGATCTGCCGGGCGGCACCCGGGTCATCCCGCATGACATCTCCAAGCGCATGGCTGACAGGGCGGGCGGATCGCGTGATGCCCCCCGGGTTCTGGTGGGCGTCGATCCGAAGAACGGCAATATAACCGCCTTCGTCGACGAGCGTGCCGGTATGGCGGCGGAGGCCCGGGTTGCGCGGTTCAGCAAGGCCGAGCTGCCCGGCGAGGTCGCAACCCTGACACAGTATGAAAAGGAGCGCATGTAATGGCGCTTATCGACTGGCCGGCCGAGCAATTCCGAACGACGAGGACAGCCTATCACATCGATTGGATAAGCCGGGGTGCCGGCATCGGCTTGTCCGGTTCGGAGCAGATCATCGACACCGGCACCGGCATCTGGCGGTTCGAGTTCGAGTTCCAACTCGATCACGATCGGGCCCGCCTGCGTCGGTTCGAGGCGCTTGTTTCAGAAATGCGCGGCCGCCTGAACACGGCGGTAATCCCAATCTATGATGCCTATGCCTACGATCAGGCCGTGAGCCCTCTGCAAGAGAGCTGGCAAGATACCACGTTCTTTTCGGACGACACCGGATGGTCGGCCGGCACCGCGGTGCAGCCGATGATCACCACAGGCATGGTGGCCGCGGGCGCAAGTCAGATCACGGTGGATCTGGAAAACCCGCGCCGCCCGGCCTTCGATGTGGGCGACCTGTTTACCGTGAACGGGTTTCTTTACCGCGTCGTGCGCCGCAATGCCGGGGGGTGGGTGAAGATCGAGCCGCCCTTGCGCGAAGCGATCCCGGCCGGGACCAGGCTGCAGACCGCCCCGCCGCTGGTCTATTCCAAGTTCGCCACCGATGGAGAGGGTGAACGGGCGCGCGATCTGCTGTCCTGGGGCGAACCCGTGACGATCACCTTTGTGGAGGATTTCGATCGATGAGCCGGACCCCGCAGCAGATCGCTTTCCTGGAAGCGAACCGCGACCGAATCGAGGCGCGGCGCACGTTCCAGTTCGATTTCCGATCGGTGACGGTGCGCGCGATCGAGGGATCAACGCCCTGGCCTGATGGCACCCATATCTGGATCCCCGCGCTTAACGTGATCCAGGCCGAGGGGATCAAGGCGTCGGGCGTGATGGACGCGCACCCGGCGCGCTACCGCCTCGGCCGTGTCACCCCGGATCTGGGTCTGGCCGTCCTGTCGGATGAAAGCGAGTGGCGCGATCGCCGCCTGACGCAGCGCCTGGTGCTGTTTCTGGACGGTGTGGCCGTGGGCCCGGCCGTGCATATCCATAGCGGCCTGATCGCTGACATCCGACGGCGTGACAGCGTGTCATCGGATTATCTTGAGGTCCGCGTGGAGGGGCCGTTCAAGGATCGCAATGCGGCCCTGTTGGGGAAATACACCGACCGAGATCAGCAGATGCGATCGCCCGGCGATCGCGGGTGCGAATATGTCGCCCTTTACGAAAGCAGCGGTGCGGAGTTCGTCGGATGGCTGCCGGGCTGAACCCGTTCGTGACCGCCGGCGCGGCCCTGCCATGGATCTGGGGCCGCACTGATTGCACCGCCTGGATGTCTGACTGGTGCCGGCTGCATTGGGACCACGATCCGATCGCAGATCTGCGCGGCACCTATGACGCGGAAGTCGGCGCGGATGCCCTGATCGCCGGCGGCCTGGCCGAGCTGCTGCGCCCCCGCATGGCGCCCCTGCGGATCACCACCGCCCCGATCGCCGGCGATGTCGGGGTGATCCTAATTCTCGGCCAGGAAACGGCCGCGATCTGCACCGGGAAAGCCTGGGCCTTTAGAACCCTGCGCGGATTGGGGGAAGCCCCGGCGCGCCCGATCATCGCATGGAGTAAGTAATGCCGGCTGCATTTGTATGGGTCGGCGGCATCATTGCCGCCGGCGGCGTTGGCGCGGCTATCGTCACCAGCGTGATCAGCCTTGGCGTGAACCTGGCCGTGAGCGCGGTTGTGAAGAAGTTCGGGCCCAAGCAGCAGGGGCCACGGCCGCGAGATCTGCAGAGCAACATCCGATCGGGCACGTCCGATCGCGTCCAGCATTTCGGTCGGGTGCGCGTGGGGGGGACGCTGATGTTCTCGGATTACAAGGTTTTCACGCAGGAGGTTATAGGCGTTTCTATCCCCGGCACCCGCCGCGCGTACGTCCTACTGGCCGTATCCACCGGGGGCATTTCCGGGATCGATCAGTGGTATCTGGACGGCAAGAAAGTCAACGTGAACGCCCAAGGCTATGTGACCACGGCGCCCTGGAACGGCAACAAGGTGCGGCTGCGCGTGCGCACCGGCATGGGGTCCGAGTTCGCCGGGGGCCATTGGACGGATCTGCACGATGCATTCCCGACCCGATGGATCGCCAGCCAGCACCGCCTGGACGGGGTTGCCACCGTCCTGGCGGAATTCGATTCAGTGCCACCGGAGGACGTGAGCGACGTTTATCCCGGCGCCCGGCCGCCCGAGATCACCATGACCCTGCGCGGCGCCCCCTGCTATGAGCCCGCCACCGGAAATGCGAGCTTCACCGACAACGTGGCGCGCCATGCGCTGCACTATCTGTCCGATGCTGGCGCGGGCCTGATCCCGCTTGAGGAATTCGATCTGCCGAGCTGGTTTGCAGGGATCGAGGCAAGCCGGTTCGATCTGCCCACGGCCGGCAACACGCGGATGCGCTTTGCCGGTGGGGGCAGCTATGCCTTGAATGAACCCGCCAAGGACGTGGCCGATCGGATCCTGCAGGCCGGCGCCGCATCGCTGTATCTGACGCAGGAAGGCAAGATCGGGATCCGCATGGGGGTCTATGAGGCGCCCACGCTGGTGATCGACAAGTCCAAGATCGTCAGTATGGATTATGGGCCGGGCAAGTCGCGCCTCGATCGCGTCACCACGCTGGTGCCCGAGTATGTCGAACCGTCGCTGGACTATACCGAAACCACGGCCGATCCCTGGCAGAACGCCCGCGCGATCGCCCGGTTTGGTGAACCCAAGCCGCAAGAGATGCCGATGCCTTGGGTCCAGCACCATGGGCAGGCCCGCCACCTGGCGAAGATAGCTGCGGCCCGCGAAAACCCGATGATCACCGCATCGCTGTCCCTGCGGTTCTGGGGGCTGCGCCTGATCGGCGAGGAACGGGTTTTCCTGCACCGCCCCGATCGCGGCCTAAATATGGTCCCGATGCGGATCACTGGCCTGTCGCTGGATCTGTCCGCGTCCGATGGGGTGATCAAGGTGGAGCTGGAAAGCGATGATCCGGCCGCCTACCCCTTCACCCGGCCCGAGGAAGGGATGAAGCCGTCCGCGCCGGCCCGATCCGAGAACGGCCGCCAACCGATCCCGGCGCCCGTCATCGAACAGGTAACGGTGAATTCTGACGGCAACACGCTGTTTTTGTCGGGGGTGGTCGAACCGATCGCCGGCTATGCGTTCGGGGTGCAGTTCCGCAGATCCCCGAGCGGCCCCTGGTCGCGGGCCGAGTTCAATCAAGAAACAGGCTATTGGCGCACCCCGGATCTGGCCGATGGCCGGCTGTATGATGTCCGGGCCCGCCGGTTCTTTCCCGGCCTGACATCGCTGCTGTGGGAGAGGCAGAGCGACATCACCAGGGCGAGCCCCTGGACGTTGATCACGGGGATCCAGGTCATCGCCGATCAGACGCCGCCGGACGCGCCGGAGCTGATCCAGGCCGGCATCGAGGGCGACCGGCTTGCGTTTAGTTTCGCACCCGATCTGGGCGCCAACTATCGGCAAACCGGGATCTGGCGCGGGCCCAACGGCAACTTTGCCAACGCGACCTTTATCCGCTGGTTCTATGACCAGGCGTCAACGGTCCAAGGATCGGTGGCCCTGACGGCCAGCCCGCAGACCTATTTCCTGCGATCCAGCAATGGATCGGGCATCGTTTCCACCCCGGTGAATATCGGCACATACTAAGGGACATCCAGACATGGCTGTGAATTTGACCCGCACCGTCGCGGCGGTGATTTCGGACAACACGCGCGTGGACAAAGCCCCGATGCGGGATCTGTTGAATGAGATCATCGCAGCCATCAACGGCTTGGATCCGCTGCTTACGCCAAGCTATGTGAACCGGGCGGCGGCCGAGGCGGGCACCCCAATGCTTGCCGCGTCTATCAACATGGTCATTGTCCGCGAAGGCAATGCGTTGCTGCTGCGATCGCGGACGGCTTTTGCGGATGACCCCTTGTTTTCCACCGGCGCGCGGTGGGGCGTCGTCCAGCGCCATGACAGTGCCGCTATTCTTTCCGAGCTGCGCAATGGTCGGATCTGGACATTGGGATCCGCCACGCCATCGGGCACTACCCCCCAACCGGGCACTAACCAGGTGCTTTGCGTCACGTCCACGGGCGCGGCCCTTTACCGGCCCATTGCTGCGCCTGTCCCGCCGACAGAAACCGGCACCGATCGGCTGGATGCGGCAGGCCAATGGTGGCGCCTTGTCTGGGACAGCCAAGCATCTGCAGCCGACGTCACGGCGCTGCGCAACGCGCTGGCGGTATCTGGTCCGATCCCGCTTTCAAACCTGCGCGGGACCGCCAACGCGATCGTTGCCGACATCGCCCCCGCCTATGTCTCGGCCGGCATCACGACCGTATCGGATGGCGGGGAATTGGTATGGGTGCCCGCCGCCGCCAACACGGCCGACAATCCGACCATTGCCATTGCCGGCGATATTGCCCGAGAGATCCGCCGTATCGATGGCAGCACTTTTCCGGCGGCCGGGCTGGTCATCGGTCAGCCGCTTGTGATGCGGCGCACGGGGGGGCAATATCGCGTTGTTCGCGGCGATGTCACCTATGCGCAGCTTGCGGCCGAAACTGCCGCGCGTGTCGCGGCGATCGTCAGCCTGACGCATCAGCAGATCACCATTACATCGGGCAGCACGCTTACCGATCGCAATGCGGCGCTGTGGACGGCCCCCAACCGGCTGCGACGATTCACGGATGCCGTGATCGCTGATGCGCCTGTTGCCCTTGCCGCGCCGCATACCGGCACCGCCGAGACGCTACCGGCAGCGGGGGGATCCCGCACGATCTGGCGCGATGTCGGCGGCCGGATCTTTTCGCGGACATGGGATGGTGCAGCCCATGGCGCATGGGCGGAACAGCCAAACCAGGGCGCGTTCCTGTCGGCTACATCGGCGCTGACGGCCACCGATGCCGCGCAGCAGGCCGACATCAATGCGCTAAAAGTGGAGACTGCCCCGCAGGCATTGGGTCGCGGCGACAATGCGGTGATCGTCACGATCGGCGGCGTCCCGACGATGACGCAGAACCCGCAGGGCGAAACCCGGCTGCGCCTCGATCGTGAAACACTGGATTGGCTGGCGGATGAAATGCCGGGCGGTGGTGGCGGTGGTTCGGCATCCCCCGGATCCCCGGATCTGCTTGGCGGCACGGATGGCTGGTCGGTCTGGCAGGATGAAACCGGCTTGCTGACTTTCACGGCCGTTCTGGACCCGTATGAATATCCGCGTGAATATGTCGCGCTTCCAAATGGAGAACCGTTCATCAACGGCGCATCACGCGTCCCGCTGCGGATCGTTTATGGCGACGGGTTGGGATTGGCGCCGGCCAGCATGGCACCGGCGCGCCGCCCTGATCGTCACGCTGGACGATCAGGGCGGCCAGGACGGGCTTAACGGTATGGAGGCGGTTGCACCCGCTGTCGGCATCACCGCCACGGGTGCGTCGTGGGGGCAACGCTGCCCGAGCTGACCAGCGGACAAGGTTGGCTGAACGTGCTGCGCGCCCGTGACCAGTTCGTGCAGCAGCTGGCCGCGTATGACCGCATCGGTCAATTCGATGCGGTCACGATCATGCACGGGGCTGGCAGCGATAGCCCGACCTACGCGGCGGATCTGCGCGCGCTTGTTACCAAACTTGGCGAGGCCGGCGCGCGACAGATCAATGTCATGGTGCCTTGCGGCACGTCGCAGCGCGGTGATTTTGCATCCACCCAGGCCACGATCGAGGCTTTCCGCGATCGCGGGGTGGCCCCCATGCGCCTGGTTGCGCCGCTGTATGCCTGTCCTCGATCGGGTCTGGTCAATCCCACGCCCGAGGCTGTCACCATGCTGGCCGAGCTGGACGCGCTTTGCGCGGCTGATCCGTCCTGGTTGCCGCCGATGGCTTTCCTTGCACGGCGCACCGGCAACATCATCGACGTTGATTTTGAAGTGATGGCAGGGTTTTCGCTGCTACCATCTGCGCCGGTCACGTTGGGGCTGACCTATTCCGGTGCAGCCATCACCACCGCCGGCGTCGTGGACGATCCCCTGACCGGGCTGATGACCAGGCTGCGCATCACGCTGACAACAGCGGCGGCGGGCACCCTGCGTTATGCGTTCGGTCCTGCAGCTGCAGACGGGAACATGCGCGACAACTGGTCGGTGATGTCGCGCACCGGCCAGCCCCTCTATCGCCATGCCCTTCCCTTCCAATTCGAGGTTTCCTGATGGTTGTTAAGATCAACGCCCCCGCCCCGGCCCTCGATCTGGGCGCGGTGAATTTCAGCCGCGCCTTTGCTGCCCTTGGCGCCCTGTCGTTCTGTTCCCTTGAACCGCAATTCTGCACTGTGGCGGCCGATCGCATCACGGCCGTGAGGCCGCGCGGTGGGGCTTATGGGCTGACTGCAGCGCCCGGCAGCGTGGGGCCTGCGCCCGTTGTCACGGCTGACGGGCTGGCCGGTGGCTTGGGATCGCAGACGGAGAACCGCAGTCTGCTATGCCTGACGCCGCTGACGCAGGCTGGCTTTGCTGCCGGCATGGTCTGGAACAGCGATGCCGCACTGTCGGGGTCGCAGGACGTGATGGCGATCGATGCCGTTTCGACTAACGGGCTGCGCCTGGTCAACACCGGCTTTCGTCTGCAGGTCCAGAGGGGATCCAAGGTGATCCTGCAGACTAATCCGGTTTTCAATGAACCCGGGCCGACCATGGCAATCATTTCGCGATCGGGTGGCGTTCTGCGGATGATCGCCCAACGTAGGGGGATCGCGCTGCAATCTGTTTCCGCATCCTATGATCCGGCGTTCACCGGGCCGCTGGACGTTGTTTATGGCGCGGCCGAGTCCGCGGCGCCTGCCGTGGGCCGGAACCTGCGCGACACCATTTTGGACACATGGGTTTTCCCCCGTGGGGTTCTGGGTGATGTCGAGGATCCGGCGCGGGTGATGCTGATCAATTACTTTTCGGAGGTCTACGCATGACTAATATCGTCGTGATCACTTTCGATGACCTGGTGCCGTATCGGTTGCTGCGCAATACGTTTGGCGAGGCGTTCAGAACGCCAAACCTTGATCGGCTGTGCGAGCGGGCAACGGTGTTTGATCGGGGATATTGCGTGGTTCCCGTTTGCGCCCCGTCGCGAGAGGCCACCTTTACCGGATATTCCCCATGGGAAACCGGCAGTCTGTCCAACGCAGACACCAACTGGTTTGACAAGGATCGATCGCGGGACAATGTGTCGTCCTATCTGCGCCGCCATGGATACTATGCCGGATGGGCCGGCAAGATCATGCACGGCTATTTCACGCAGCCGCTGGATGTTCAGCGGCAGGTCGCAGACGAGCAGATGCCAAATGGATCCTTCACGCCGAACCTGGACAATGCCCAGGAGCTGTGGCCGTCCGGTTTCAACATTAATCGGGTTCCGTCCTTCCCCGGCAGCGATGCCGCCTATTACGATGCCCGCGTGTTCCAGTGGGGCGTCGACAAGCTGGCGGCCATGCCAACGGACAGGCCGTGGGCGCTGTTTCTGGGCACGCAGCATCCCCATACCGGATACACCGCGCCGGATTGGGCCTATGATGCCTTTGACGTGGACAAGATCACCTGGCCGACCAGCTGGAGCCTTGGCGATCTGCCGCTGCCAACGGAATTCGCAAATCAGTTTATGAACGCTAATACAGGCTATGAGCGCCTCGGCGACGAGGCATGGCGCCATCATGTCTGGGCTTATCTCGCCTGCACCTATCATGCCGATGTGCGCGCCGGGGCTTTCCTGAACGCGCTGGCCGCATCACCCTTTGCGGATGACACGGCCGTGCTGGTGTTTTCCGATCATGGTTTCAACATGGGCGATCACAACGCCTGGAACAAGCTGACGCCATGGGAACAGGCGGCCCGCACCCCCCTGATCGTCAAGGGGCCCGGCCAGACGGTTAGCAGCGTCGTCAACACGCCTGTAAGTCTGATGGACATCATGCACACGATCTTGGACGCCGCTGGTATCCCGCGCCTCGATCGTCTGCAGGGTCAATCCCTCTTGCCGTTACTGCCGGGGGGGTCTGGTGACTATGAGGATCGGGGCGCGCTGACGGCGGTCCTGGGCACCAACTCGATCGGATGGGGCCGCTATCGTTACATCCGTTATCCTTCAAAGGAGGATGAGCTTTACGACATCATCAGCGACAGCGCGCAGGCGTTCAATCTTTGCAGCCCGCAACTTGCGCCGGCGAACGCCGCCTTGATCGCGGACATGCGCGCGCGGCTGGTGATCGAGATGGCCCGCTACGGGATCTTTACCACCGATCCTGAAATGCCAACCGTCCTGGACGCTGCGCGCTATGCCATGGAACATGGCGCGGTCTATCGAGGCGGGCACAAGGACACCACGTTCCAGATCGATCCCCGATCCGGCGCCGTAATCGAGGGTGCCGATGGTGGGCGCAATTCGGTCTATCTGTCGGGGTGGGCCGATAACACCACATACACCATCCCCGAGGGCATCCAGGCGCTGACGGTCGCCGTCAAATCCGGCCGGTCACGCCCGACGATCGTGGCCCATGATGGGGGCGTCACGCTTGATTCGCCGATGTATGCCTATATCGGCATGGGCGGAAAAGGGAACGATCGGATGCAGGGTGGCAGCACCTCGCGCCTTTACGGCGGGGCCGGTGATGACCACCTGACGGCCAAGGGTGCAAACTCGATCCTGGACGGTGGGCCCGGCAACGATACCCTGATTGGATCCGGCGGCATCCCGATGTTCGGCGGGCCTGGTGATGACCACATTGTTGTGGATGACCGGGTAACAGGCCATCGGATCGAGGGTGGCAGCGGAAATGACCTGATCGAAGGTGGCGGCGGTCCCGATACGATTTTTGGCGGGCCTGGCGACGATACGATCTATGGCGGGAACGGGGATGATGTGATCTACACCGGGCCGGGAAACAACGTGATCGACGGCGGCAACGGCGATGACACGATCCACACCCAGGGCAATGCGAACGTCACGGGTGGATCCGGCACGGACACGTTCATCATCGGGCCATCGGGAACGGTGCAGATCACCGATTGGTGGAACAATGAGGTGATCGATCTGACATCCTGGGCTGCAAATCCCCGGTTTCTTCAAGTGACGCCGAATTCGGTGCTGATCTTTGACGGCGCGCGCGGGGTGGAAGTGAACAGCCCGATCGCGATCACCGTTGCCCAGGTTCGGAAAAGGGTTCTGCTATGAGTACCAAGCCGCTACCGTTTCCCGGCACCCCCGACGCTTTTGAGCAAGGGTGCCGGTGCAATCCATTGGATTTCGACGGAGAAGACAGCGCCAATTATCTTGGATGGCTGACGAGTGAATGCCCTATACATGACAGCCCTGCCGATCCAATAAGGCCGGCTGACGTGCCTGAAGTTCCGGCAGCAATCGAATAGATGGTTCGGCTCGCCAGCAAACTGTTACTTCTTCTGATCTATACGCCTGTCAGAGTAACGATTGGCCACTGTTCGGCGGGCAGAGTTGGCCACTCCGCTTCGTCCTAGCGCGAGTTCATTCAATATTGGCTCTGCTTTCTCAGGTTGGTTCCTGAGATAGGCGAGCGCCAGATACCATCTCGCCACCGGACTTTCTTTAAATAGCCTTGGATTTTGAGACGCCTCTGCGATCACGCCGTCAGGGTCTGTTGCTAGGCGACTGTGAAGATTTCGCGTGAGCCTCTTGTTACTTGCGATAGTGCCCCATGGCAGAGCATCCCCATACCCCGTAGGAACGAACCAGGTGCTGAGGGGGCGGTGATACCATAGGTCCGTCATGACCGGGGCGTCCCCGAGCAGTGCCGAGAGATAGCTGAAGGAGCTACGCCCCATAATCAGACCGTCGGCGCAGACCATTCGGTCGATGGTTTCGAATACATCAACGTCCAGATGCAGGCGAGAAACCTCACCTTTCGGCAGGAAATTAAAGTCTGCTTCGTTGCCTTGGGAAAAAACCTCGAAAGGCAGGGTGCTTCCAGTGCGCTGCCTAAAAAGTCTTAGATCTTCTAGGATGCGATCGCTTGATGTAAACCTGCTCGAATGCTTATCATTTGAGACATCGCCACGGCGTATGTGGACCGCGATGTACCGATCTGGATACTGACCTTTATTGGGCCCGCTTGCGTACTTGCGGCGAAACCTCTCCCGCATGGTTGTGGAGTAGGCATCGGCGGTTCCGTCTCTATGGATGAAATTGTGGCAGTAGGGAACTCGTATAATTACGCCGCTCGGGCGCCCAGCTTCGATATATTGAGAAGCATCCAGCACTGGCACATCGAAAGGGAGGCTGTTTTCACCTAACCCTAGATTGAAGAACCGTTCCCATCGACAAGCCCATTCAGGGTTGCCATCGTCAAAACGAACTTCGGTAAACGGCGAATGGAAATACGGTACGCCTGTGGCATCACTATAGGCCAAGGTTGACATGACGGCCAATACCTGCGCACCGCCTCCGTCCGTTTTACCTGCGCAAGTGATACCAACAATATTATCTGACGCGGATATCTCTGTCAGAAACGTCAAGACATCTTCGCCAGTCACCACATGGCGCCCAAAGCTGTTTCCTGTCGCCTTTGGCAGGGGCGTTGCAACGTCCATGTTAAGAAGCTCCTTATTTCCTGACCGACTGGCTTGTTATTGCTGCCAGCCCATCCGCAGCGATATCACCAAGCGGACTGGAATCACGATGGTTGCAGTCCGCTTTGATTGTCTCAAGCGTCTCAATTGCTGTAGCGAGCTTCGCTTCTAATTCCATTAAATTTTCTGATTTTCGTTCGTGTATTTCCATTTCCTTAGTCTCCGTTATGGATGTCAATATTGCAACGCACGCCAACTGCCGCTAGGTTCCTATGAGGTCGCTCCCCAGCTAGCAGACTCGTATTTTCTAGTGGTGAAGTTAATCAGCAGGCCGACCATCAAAGCCGCTATGGAAACCCAGACAGGATACAATAAATCTGTCACCCTAGGCGTGTAGTTTATAAACATAAAGCCCCGACCTTGGTCGATCAAGTGAAAGAGGGGATTCCAATCGAACCACGGAAGGAGGAAGCCCGGAATGGAGTTTGCCACCATCATCTTTCCCGATGCAAACATATTGATCCGAGAATAAAGCGTAGTTATCACTCCCGCAGCCTTTGGAGCCCAAGGCCTGATCCCTAAGAATACCATGCCGATGCAGCAACCAGAAAACCACGCAAGCATAAACATTCCTGCTACACCTTGCCATTGGTCAATAGTGATCTGTTTAACAGCGAGATGGTAGAATGACAGAATGACAAAGCAGCCCAATACTTGCTGGTATAGAGCTGAGAGGGCGGAGGCGGAAATCAATACCGCAGCACTTAGAGGCTCATGCTTCATCACTGCTTTCGAAACTGAATAGCTAGATGAAACAGCACCCACGGCTTTGACATGGGTCATATAGACAAAAATTCCGGACATGATGAACAGAAGAAAATCTCCCCTAACCGGAGATGTTCTTATGCCAATCAGATAATACATACCCATAAAAACCGCCACTAAGGCGAGGTTCTGAAATACAATGATCGCCAATCCGGCCAGTGCATTTCTGCTAGAAGTTCTTAAGTCGTATACCGTCTGATGATATATTAAGGCTGAGAGCGTGAACGCGGCGCCTGCCATGCTCTTGGTCTTGCGTCGTTCAAACAACTCCAGCACTCCATTTGGTCGGAATCGATTTTTAAGACAACATAGGCGGCAGACCTGCCCCCGTATAGCCCGCACAAAAGCGACGACGTTGCTACGTTCGTTCATGGTTAGGGTGTTTGAACATCCCCTCGCGGCCACTGAGGTCATCTGCCCACCAAGCTCCGCCATCGTGCGGGGCTTTTTCGTTGCACTCAAAACTACTTAAACCCGGCCCGACCGGCACGGAAAGGATATCTGATGGCGAAGATCGAAGGTGGAATCACCTGGGGCAACGTTTGGTCGATTGGCGCAACGCTAGTGGCTGTGGCAGTGTCCTACGCCACCCTGCAGGCAGGTCTGCTGGAAGGACAGCGCGAGATGAAGCGCATCGAGCTGCAAGGCGGCCAAGCTACCCAGGAACTGCGGCTGACCCACGAAAAGCAGCTGACCGACATCCGTGCTGATCTTGTCACGCATCGTCGCTCGATCCAGCAGCTGGAGATCTCTGACGCCCGGAACAGCGAGCGCTATGAAGCTCTGGCCAGATCAATGGACGAACTAAAAGCGGCGCAGCGCGAAACGAACGATCTACTACGCCAGATCACCAGCCAGCGCGAAGATCGCGGCAGCTGATCTCACCCCATCCGCGTCTTTAACCGCCCCGCCTCCGTGCGGGGCTTTTTCATGTCTGGAGCATTCATGACCGCGAAGATGACCACGATCCTCGCCCGCCAGGCGCGGTGCGCCGCACTGGGCTTCTGGCCAGGCCCTATCGACGGCCTCGACGGTCGCCGCACCCGCGCAGCCTTCGAGGCCGCATTCGCCTCGCAGCGCGCTAAGGGGCTGCCGTTCGAGCATCCGTCCGGGATCAACCGGGTTCACTGGCACTGGACCGGCGGCAGCTATGTCCCGAACCGCACGGACCTTGGTGCCTATCATAGCTTGATCACGGCTGACGGCCCCGCTGTCCATCCGGTCGGCCCGACCATTCGCCGCAGCCACACGCTGAACGCCAATGGCGGCGCGGTCGGCGTTTCGATCTGCGCCATGGCAGGTGCGGTGGAGCGGCCCTTCAACCCCGGCCGCGCCCCGATCACCCCGGCGCAGGTCTCTGGCCTTGTACGCGAGACCGCGCGCATTTGCCGTCTCTACGATATTCCCGTCTCGCCTTGGTCGACCCTATCCTACGCCGAGATCCAGCCGACCTTGGGTATCGTCCAGCGCTGGAAATGGGACATCACCTGGTTGCCGGGCATGGACCAGCCTGGCGATCCGATCGCGGTGGGCAATCGCCTCCGCGAAATGGTCCGTTGCGAACTTCTCAACCACTGAAAGGCCTGAACTATGCAACTCGCAAAACAACTGTCGGCACTTCCGACGAACAAGCTGCTTACCGGCGGCGGGGTGGCAGCTGTCGTCACGGCCGCATGGTCCGAGGTCATGCCCTCCCTAGCCCCTTCGCTAGCTGGCCCGGCGGTCGCCACGCTCGTCGGCACGGGCGTCGCTTGGGCGGTTGCCTACTGGGTGCCGGATCGGGTGAACGTACCCAAATAGGTCGCGTAGGATAACAGCCTAGGTAGCAGGACGGACCGTCGGCAACCTAGGCTTGCTCCCCACTACCGCGCCCGCGCTGGTATCCTCGCCGCACTGGAACCGCGCCCTGTCAGCGAAACGCTCGCGATAGCAGGTAAATCCATATGAGAAGGGGCAAACTGAGAGTTGGTACGCCAAGCTAACCGACGCTGATGCTCGAAGTTGGTGATTCCCAAAGCAACGGAAAGTTGCGGAATGATGCCCGTGTATCGCAAAAGTTGCGCATAAATCAACTATTGGGTACAGTGCAGCTATCGGGTCTACGACTACAGCGTTGAATAAGTCCAGAACAGAGGCTCCGCATGACATTTATCAGAACATCTTGCGGTCTTATCAATTCAAATTCGATTAATAGGATCGAAAAAACAAACAGCGGATACGGAAGAATATATACAGACACGATTGATACAACCTCACTTGATAATTTTGATGATCTTGAAGATAAACTTTCAGTGATCGTTAATAACCGCACAAGCCGTTAAATTCCATTCCTCCAATGACACCTTTAATTATGAGGTCTCCCCAATTATCGCTTGGCGGATAACTGAATATGGCCCAATACTCATCACCCTCGATGCCAGTGATGTCGACGCTTATTTGCTTCCTACCGGAGAAGTGAAGTTGACGGATGGGACGGTGTACAAAAACATTGATGCCGCAAGAACTGAATACAATCGCCAGTTTGACTGGTCGGTTACATTTAAGACCATCTGAAATAAATGCAGCAAATCCACTGACGGGTGTGTAAGTATGTGTGCGAAAATAGTGGCCGTCCGTAACGATCGCCTTGGCGGACGACTTGGCGCCCTGCTAAATGCGATACGCTTAGCCACTGACTACGATACGAGCTTCAGCTTCACTTGGGCAGACCATGCGGATGTAAGCCCTGAGCTTCAGAAACCACAAGAACTATTCAGCGAAAAGTTTATTGCAGAACATAGGGAAACTGAGCGATCTTACGGAGACTTGCAAAGAGACCTGAAGGCGATTGAAAATTTTCGCGATCCACTAGCTGAAGAACAATTCTTCAACATAAAATTTTCTGAAGTTGATTACAAAATAAGCGAAGCGATGATTCCTGTCGTAATGCCATGGGAAGATTCTTCTACTGTTAAAACTGCACTAGCTCAAAGCTTATTAAGCATTAATTTTTCAGAAGCAGTATCGCAAGCAATACTAAAAATTGAAGCGGAGTTCTCTGGAAGCTCCCTCACAGCTTATCACCTGCGGCGGGGGGACATTATTGACCCACATGCTCGCCCGTCTAACGTACTATGGCCGGATAAATACGTCCCAAGTGTGTTTTATGAGAAGCATATTAAGAGGACAATTAGCCGTGACGAAAACAGCAAGATTTTGATCTTCTCGGACGCAGAACACGAGCTAAATGCGTTTTGCGGAATATCCTCCAATATCGTCCGCGCGGACCGTTTCTTAACAGACCTAAATTTGACACGGCTTCAGAATGACTTTATGGAACTGTATTTGATGTCACGATGTAAAACGATTGTTGCCCCTGGGGCGAGCGCGTTTTCTGGCGTCGCAGCGCTGATTGGGAACTGTAGTATCGTTAGTGTGAAAGAAGATCTCACAAACGCTGAACGCAATGATTCAATGCATGAGTTGACAAAACGAATCCGTTCATCACCAGAACGGTTTGCCGGCGATGCTGATTTGGGGCAAAATTTTCCAGAACTTATTCAGCATCACCGGAAAGTTGGCAGCCCTGAAGTCGCATTCAATATTATGAAAAGTCACATGAGGCGAGGTTTTAATTACTCATACATTTACGATCTGCTCGCAGAGGAAAGCTTCTATATAGGAGACCTTGAAACCAGCCGGCAGATAGTAGATCTCCTAAAAAAGCGTCCTATTCGTACCAATTTGGCCAATGCACAAACATACGCATGGTCGGGGTTAACAGCATTTTCTCAGGGATTATTCAACGAAGCCGTACGCCTGTACCACATTGCAAACTGGCTCCAGCCTCTGCTTCCTATTAATCGTGTCTTGTATGGGATAGTAACAGCGCATCTCAACCCTGATAGCAGTAACTCATACCCCTTACCAAAAGACTTGATAGTAATGCGGCGTTCTGGTGCGCCAAAGTTCTTAGATATCCATAGAGTTTTAAGGACGCAATTAGATGAGTTGCGAGGACGTGATTGCGGTGAAGGCACATTCGAATTCATCCCATTTGAGCTTGACGTCAGGGATTGGAAAGAATTGTGCTCAACTTCACTTCCAGCTACATTCTGGAACCTCCCAAATCAAAAAAAGGTAATAAACTTTTATAAGTCAACTTACAGATCAAAGATTGAAACCCCGCCAGTAAAGTCCCTTTTAGGGCAGCTCTATCTGCAGGCTGGACTTGAAAGCGAAGGAACGTTACTCGTCGAAACCGCCGCATCGGATGATCCTTCCAATCATTTTGCACTGATCCGACTTGCAAGGCTTCGACTATTGCAAGACAGATGTGATGAGAGCGACCGCCTCTATGAACTTGCAGCCGATTTATCGGGAGGCAATATCTTTTTCCAATCGGAACTTGCTCTAACGAAAATGAAGCTTGGAAAAAAAACAGAGGCAATCGACATCCTCCTCAACTTAGAGAAATGTCCACATGACGCTATTGAGATAATTTTGCTATCGGCAGATATCTTGAGGCGTTCACCTAAGACTATCGATCTTGCGTATAACCTTGCGGTGAGGGCTGACGGATTGGCTCCTGGAGCTCTTCGAACAACACAGTTGCTTAGGAAAGTACTTGAGAAGATGGGGAAGACTGACGAAGCAGAAAAGCTCTCTCTTCGTCTCCAGGGTTGGAATAGAAAGCCGGGTAGGTTCTCCAGTCGAATAGATCGTATACAGCCTGCAGCCAGCCTTTAAATAAGGCGTGGCGCAGGTAATACGTGTTACGCTGTAAATTCGCTCATGACGTTAATCGACTCTGTCAGGTCATAATGATGATTTCCGATGAAAAAACCATTTCGATCAAGGATCTCAGCATTCTTCATGGACTGATGGATGCTGTAATCCATTAGCTGTAGGACTGGGTTTTTAGTGAAGTTTCCACTCACGATTGGCCTTGTCTCAAAACCAAGGTTTGAAAGGCGAGTTAGAACCTCACTGCGCGTAGCATCCACACCATTTCGAATAATAAGCGAGAAGCCAAACCAACTAGAATCTCCAATTTCTTTCTGAATAGTAAAGACAGGGTGATCTCCAAGCGCTGCTTGCCACTTCTTTGCGTTTTCGCGACGTCCCGCTATTAAAGAAGGCAACTTTTTTAGCTGTTCTTGCCCGATAGCACCCGACATCTCTAAGGGCCTAAGGTTGTATCCAGGTAGGACAAACCTGAAACTCTCTTCAAATGGATCCGCAGATTTTTGTCCAGTTAGCAGGTTATGATCAGGTAAGTTTCGTGTCCACCCATGAGCACGTAATGCTAAGAGGATATGATATAGCTCCTCGTCGTCTGTGACGACGACGCCTCCCTCCATTGTAGAAATATGGTGCGAGAAGAAGGTTGAGAAAGTTCCAAGAAGACCATGGGTGCCAGCTTGTCTTCCTTCAAATGTAGCGCCCATAGACTCACAGTTATCTTCGATGATAACTAAGTCATGTTTTGACGCAATATCTTTAATCACCGCGAAGTCGTTCGGGTTGCCTAGTAGATTGACGCAAATTATTGCTTTTGTATGCTCAGTTATGGCGCCATGAAGTGCATCAAGATCATAGTTCAGAGTTTCTAGATCGATATCCACAAACCTTAATCTAAGACCGTATTGGTGAAGCGGGTAGTAAGTCGTTGACCAGGATACTGCCGGTACAATTATCTCGTCTCCGATTTCTAATCTATAGTTCGAATTTTTGGTGTATCTCAGTGCTGCCGTCATCAACAGATTGGCTGAGGACCCCGAGTTAGCCATTACTGCGAACTTTGAGCCTACCCACGCCGCGAACTGAGTTTCAAATAGCTTAACTTCGTTTCCCATTGAATACTGATCAGATGCTATCACTCGTTGAATGGCCTGCAGCTCATTATTATCCCACGAGGATGTAGCGAGGGGGTATCGGATCGTCATTGAGCGTGTTCCTTCAGATAGAATTGATATGTTCTTTTTATTCCGTCCACGAGGGAAGTAGTTGGCTGCCATCCCCAAGCTCGCTGCCGCTCCACGTTTAGCAGCTTTTGTTTCATGCCAACCGGTTTCGATAGATTGTAGGTAAAGGATCCGCTCCATCCTACAACACCAGCGACTGCTTCATAATAATCTTGAATGGAGAAGTCGTATCCTAATCCCATATTCATGGTGTCCGGTAGTGCACATGGATCAGCTACAGCTTTTGCAAGCCCGTCGACGAGGTCCGCCACATACATAAACTCACGACGCGCAGTTCCGTCGCCCCATATTTCAATTTGTGAATCTTGCCGTTGGTTTGCATTATGGACCTTGTGGATTATCGCCGGGATCAAGTGAGAATTCTTCGGGTGAAATTTGTCCCATGGCCCATATAGATTGCAAGGAACAACACTCTTGTAGTTCAGTTCCGGATGCTCGCGACGTACGAAATCGCACAGCCTCATGGCAGTAATCTTTGCCAAGGCATATCCTTCATTGGTAGGCTCTAGTTTGCCGGATAAAATATCGTCTTCGGTAAGGTTACTTCCGATGTCCTTTGGGTACACACAACTTGAAGATAAGTTTATAAGCGAGGCTACACCGGCGTTTAATGAAGCAAGAATGGTGTTTGCACCAATTTCTAAATTCTTTGTCAAAAATCGAATTGGCTCAGCTAGATTAGCTTGGATGCCGCCAACAATTCCGGCTGCGTGGACAACTATTCCAGGGCGTTGTTTATCAATGTAATTAAATGCTGAGCGTTTGTCGCTTAGGTCAACATCTAGACTGGTTGGAGTAAGCACTTCATATCGATTATGATCAAGCGCGCTAACTAGGTTTTTACCAACCATCCCTGACCCCCCAGTGATGAGAACCTTTTCTCTGGCGCTCATTTATTCGTTCCGCGGGAGCGTTGGGGAATTCATATCGTGCAGGTTCATGAATGCCCTACTCTTTGCAGTACTTAGATCTGCATTTACCATCTCTCGACACATCTCCCGGGCTGTTATTTTAGGCTCCCATCCAAGCAAATTTTTGGCCTTCGTAGGATCTCCTAGAAGCGTCTCAACTTCCGCAGGTCTGAAGTATCGCGGGTCAATTTTGACAACTACATCTCCAACTTTCACACCCGGCGCCAAGTCTCCGGTTACTGAAATTACCGTTCCGACTTCGTTAACTCCGCTTCCGCTGAACTCGAGGACGATACCCAAGTCTTCTGCTGCCCACTCGATAAAATTCCTTACTGAGTATTGGACACCGGTAGCAATTACGAAATCGTCTGGTTTTTCGCACTGCAGCATCATCCACTGCATTCGCACATAATCTTTTGCGTGCCCCCAATCACGCATAGAATCAATGTTTCCCATGTACAGACAGGTATCTAAGCCTTGAGCAATGTTACTCAATCCGCGTGTAATTTTTCTTGTGACAAAGGTTTCACCACGTCTAGGGCTCTCGTGATTAAAGAGGATCCCGTTGCAGGCGAACATTCCGTAGGCCTCGCGATAGTTTACCGTAATCCAGTAAGCGTACATTTTGGCGACGGCATAGGGGGAACGCGGATGGAACGGTGTAGTTTCTGTTTGAGGAATTTCCTGCACTAGACCATATAGCTCAGAGGTTGATGCCTGATAAAATTTCGTATGCTTTTCGAGGCCTAGGAACCTGATGGCTTCCAATAGACGCAATGTTCCCATCGCGTCGACATCGGCCGTATATTCGGGTGCCTCAAAGCTTACGGCGACATGGGATTGTGCCCCAAGATTATATACTTCGTCGGGCCTGATCTCGGACAATAACCGCGTCAGATTTGAGGCATCGCTCAGGTCACCATAGTGGAGATTGAATCTTACATTGTCTTCGTGGAGGTCTTGGAAAAGATGATCGACACGTTGAGTGTTGAATAGTGAAGCTCTGCGTTTGATGCCATGGACCTCGTATCCTTTCTCTAGAAGTAGCTCAGCTAGATAAGATCCATCCTGACCGGTAATACCGGTAATCAGCGCCTTCTTCATATCTAAATTCTCTCTGTCCTGCATGGTGGTGTGTGCGGACCGCGTTTATAGTAGCATCAACATCCTTGAGTTGATCCGCACTTCGTTAATGATCTTTATAAGGTGTAAAGCTCTCCTCCTGTGGGAGCAAGGATTGCGTTCACTTCGCCGAAGGTTGAAAGAATTGGTCTGACGTGCATTTGTCGTCGGCTTCTTGGTCTGGTCTGGTCTGGTCTGGCGTGGAGCTTTAGTATCGCCCATGTTCTTCTTTTGTTCCAGTTGTGCTGAAGGAGACAGCCATGCTCCGCCACCGGATATACAAGCGCATTTTTTCAGTGAATCGCGCCCCGTGCATCAAGTGGTGCGACGATTGGGCGGGTTGAGCGTTACTCTCTGGCAACCGGGCACCTGCGCGCGATGCTGGCAGCTTGGGATGCGATGGCAGAATGTTCGCTGCGCGACTGGCTTTCACTTCAGTTCGGCAGCCGGGTGCTCAGGACGAGTGATTCAGAGTGACCGCTCATTGGAGACTAAAGGTCACTTACGAGGCTGATGCCGACGATTGGGTCGTTCTCCGGGCTGGCCTGGTCGTGGGCCGTGTCATGCGGGACAAACAGCAGAGCAGCCGCCTGAGCCGCCCCCAGTGGGCGTGGTCTGTCGTCACCATGCCCTCGAAGAACGGCTATTCAGAGTCGATGGAGGCCGCCCTAGAGGAGGTTCGCGCGCACCCGTCGGGCAAGTGGGGTCACAAGCCTTACGGCTGGCCTGATGATCACTAAGGTGTCCCACGCCTTAATTCCGCGTCGGACACCTGTGATGAACTTAAATGGTAATTTCCCGCTGCTGGTAGGCCCGGCAGGACTTGAACCCGCAACCAAGGCGTTATGAGCGCCCTGCTCTAACCAATTGAGCTACAGGCCCCCGCAGCACGCATTGCCTAGTGCCGCATGGCGGTCAGGTCAAGCTTGGGCGTTGCCCAATGGGTGCGGTTCCGCTATCGGGGGGCCGACATCAGCCGGGGGCCGACATGACACAGAACGGGATCAGCTATCGCGACGCAGGCGTCGACATCGACGCGGGGAACGCGCTGGTCGAACGGATCAAGCCCGCCGCCGCCGCCACGCAGCGGCCGGGCGTCATGGATGCGCTTGGCGGGTTCGGCGCGCTGTTCGACCTCAAGGCTGCGGGCTATGACGACCCGATCCTGGTCGCCGCCACCGATGGCGTGGGCACCAAGCTGCGCATCGGTATCGACACCGGGCATCTGGACGGTCTGGGTCAAGACCTGGTCGCGATGTGCGTGAACGACCTCGTCTGCCAGGGCGCCGAGCCGCTGTTCTTCCTGGACTATTTCGCCACCGGCAAGCTGTCCGTCGACGAGGGTGCCCGCGTGGTCGAGGGGATCGCCCGCGGCTGCAAGGCCGCCGGCTGCGCCCTGATCGGCGGAGAGACCGCCGAGATGCCCGGCATGTATCACGACGGCGATTTCGACCTTGCGGGCTTTGCGGTGGGCGCGATGAACCGCGGCGCGGCGCTTCCCGCGGGCGTGGGGCAGGGGGACGTGCTGCTGGCCCTGGCCTCGGACGGCGTGCATTCCAACGGCTATTCGCTGGTCCGCAAGGTCGCGGAACGCGCCGGTCTGGCGTGGTCCGACGCCGCGCCCTTTGCGGACACCACCCTGGGAGAGGCGCTGCTGACGCCCACGCGGCTCTACGTCAAGCCCGCCCTGGCCGCGATCCGCGCTGGCGGCGTGCATGCGCTGGCCCATATCACCGGCGGCGGCCTGACCGAGAACCTGCCCCGCGTCCTGCCCAAGGACCTGGGCGCGGACATCGACCTGGGCAGCTGGCCGCTGCCCCCCGTCTTCGCCTGGCTGGCCCAGGCCGGAGGTATTAAGACGTCCGAAATGCTCAAGACCTTCAACAGCGGCATCGGCATGATCCTGGTCGTGGCCGCCGACCGCGCCGATGCGCTGACCGACCTGCTGTCCCAGCAGGGAGAGACGGTGCATCGCCTTGGCACTGTCACGGCGGGCGCGGGCGTACGCTATTCCGGCACGCTTGCGTGAAACGGGTCGCGCTCCTGATCTCGGGGGGCGGGTCGAACATGATCCGCCTGCTGCAGGACATGACCGGCGATCACCCGGCGCGCCCCGTACTGGTCGCGTCGAACGATCCGCAGGCGGGCGGGCTGGCCCGTGCCGCCGAACTGGGCGTGCCGACCGCGTCCGTCGATCACCGCGACTTTCCGCGCGACCGGGCGGGGTTCGAACAGGCGCTGCTGCAGCCGCTGCTGGCGGCCCGGCCCGACATCATCTGCCTGGCCGGCTTCATGCGCATCCTGACGCCCGAATTCGTGCAGCGGTTTCAGGGGCGGATGCTGAACATCCATCCTTCTCTTTTGCCCAAATACCCCGGTCTCGACACCCATGCCCGCGCCATCGCCGCCGGTGACGCCGAGGCCGGCTGCACCGTGCACCTGGTCACGCCGGAACTGGACGCAGGGCCGGCCCTGGGTCAGGCGCGCGTGCCGATCCTGCCCGGCGATGACGCCGCGACCCTGGCCGCGCGTGTGCTGGTGCAGGAACACCGCCTGTACCCGGCGGTGCTGCGTCGGTTCGCGTCAGGCGACCGAACGCCCCTGGTCCTTTAGCCCCACAGCAGGGCCAGTGTCGCGGCCGGGTCTTCCTGGGTCCAGATCTCGGGGCCCAGGGCGATGAAGTCGGTGATCGGCGTCAGCTGGGTGATCAGCTCTCGCGTGATGGCGCCTTCGGCCACGACCGGCACCTCGATCATCTCGGACCACCACTGGAACAGCTCCAGCTCGACCGGATCACCACGATAGAGCGCGCTGTCGCTGACCGGACCAAAAGCCACGTAATCCGCACCCGCCTCGGCCGCGTTCATGCCTTCGTGGCGCGACGTGCCGCAGAACGCGCCGACGATCGCGTCGTCGCCCAGCTCCTTGCGGGCATAGCGCACGGCCTTGGCCCCGTCGTTTAGGTGCACTCCGTCCAGCCCGTGGCGCAGCGCCAGCTTGACGTGATCGTCGATCACCACGGCCACGTCTCGGGCATGGGCGATCTCGCGTGCCATGTCGGCCAGGCGGCCCAGCTCGTCCTCCTCGGCGCCGCCGCGGATGCGCAGGCAGGCGGGGGCCACGCGGTCCATCACCTCGGCCAGCATCGGTGCCAGGCTGGATGCCTGGGCGCCGGCAGGGGTCATCAGGTACAGTTGAGGGGCGTCGGTCATGGCGATCTCCTTTGTGTCGCAGATAGCGCAGCTTGCCCGCCGCCGCCAGACGGACTATCTGCCGGACTATGCAGATCGAACGCCAACCCGTCATCATCCTCGTGCGCCCGCAGATGGGCGAGAACATCGGCGCGGCCGCCCGCGCCATGCTGAATTTCGGCCTGACCGACATGCGCATCGTCGATCCGCGCGACGGCTGGCCCAACCCCAAGGCCGTCGCTATGGCCTCGGGGGCGGCGGGCCGCGTGCTGGACACGGCCCGCGTCTATCCCACGCTGGCCCTGGCGATGGAGGGCATCGACTATGCCTATGCCACCACCGCGCGCGGGCGCGAACTGACCAAGCCCGTCTTCACGCCCGCAACCGCGATGGCCCAGGCCCGCGCCCATGATGGCCGCTCCGCGATCATCTTCGGCCCCGAACGCACGGGGCTGGAGAATGACGACATCGCGCGGGCCAACGCCATCGTGACGGTGCCGGTGAACCCCGATTTCCCGTCGCTGAACCTGGCCCAGGCCGTCCTGCTGATGGGATACGAATTCGGCCGCGACATCCTGCCGCCCGAACCCGCGCCCCATCTGCGCCGGTCCGAGGCCGAAGCCCCCGCCGACCGCATCGAGATCGAGCGGTTGGGCGACCATTACGACGACCAGCTGACCCAGGCCGGGTTCTTCTTCCCGGAAACCAAGGCCGCGTCGATGCGTCTGAACATGCGCAACATGTGGTCGCGCCTGACCCTGACCAAGGGCGACGTGCGGATCCTGCACGGCGTCCTGCGTCAGTTGACCCGGCGCTGACCCGCCCCTAACCTCCGCCCGAAAGGAGCCTTGCGATGGCCAAGCGCCCTGTCTTCCAGGAAGTCTCGGACCCGACCGCAGCCCGACCCGTCCAGACCACCGGCATGATCGATGCCCGCCCCCGCGGCGCGCGCCGCGCGATCCGCGCCTGGCTTGCCGTGCTGTTCGTGCTGGTCTTGGCGATGATCGTCGTGGGTGGCGCCACGCGCCTGACCGGGTCGGGCCTGTCGATCACCGAATGGAAGCCCGTGACCGGGGCCATCCCGCCCATGAACGCCGCCGACTGGCAGAGCGAATTCGACCTCTACCGCCAGATCCCGCAGTACCAGGAGCTGAACCGCGGCATGTCGCTGTCGGAGTTCCAGTACATCTACTGGTGGGAATGGGGGCACCGTCTGCTGGGCCGCGTGGTCGGTCTGGTCTGGGCCCTGGGCTTCGTCTTCTTCTGGGCCACGTCGCGCATTCCCACGGGCTGGACGCCCCGCCTTCTGTCCCTGGGGGCGCTTGGCGGCCTGCAGGGCGCGATCGGCTGGTGGATGGTCAGCTCGGGCCTGAACGAGGGGATGCTGCGTGTCGCGTCCTATCGCCTGGCCACGCATCTGGGCATCGCGTTCCTAATCCTGGGCCTGATCACCTGGTACGTCCTGCAATTGTCGCGGTCGGAGGCCGAGCTGATGCGCGCGCGCCGCGCCGGAGAGGCCAAGCTGTTCCGCATGTCCACGGGGCTGATGCACCTGACCTTCGTGCAGATCCTGCTGGGCGCGCTGGTCGCGGGCATCGACGCGGGCCGCACCTATACCGGCTGGCCCACCATGGGGGGCGAATGGATCCCGGTGGCGATCTGGGACGGCACCCTGGGCTGGCGGAACTTCTTCGAGAACCCGGCCCTGGTGCAGTTCATCCACCGCATGACCGGCTATCTGCTGGCGATCTTCGCCGTCGTCGTCTGGCTGCGGGCGCGCCGCTCGCCCCATCCGGTGACGCGCGGCGCCTTCAGTGTCATGATCGTGGCGATGGCCGCGCAGATCGGGCTGGGCATCCTGAACGTGATCCACGCATCGCCCCTGCTTCTGGCCCTGACGCACCAGTTCGGCGCCGTCGTGCTGTTCGCGATGATCCTGCGGGCGCGCCACCATGCGCGCTATCCCTTTGAAACCTCGATCCGGGGGGCGATCCGATGACCGCGCTGACCGACCTGCTGGCCTTCCAGCGCCAGACCGAAGCCCTGTCCTCCGTCGCCGAACGGTTGGGCTGGGACCAAGAGACCGTGATGCCCCGCGGCGCCGCCGAACAGCGCGCCGAGGAGATGGGCGCGATGGAGGAGGTGCTGCATGACCGCCGCACCGATCCGCGCATCGGCGAATGGCTGGACGCGTCCGATCCGCAGACGCCGGCCGACAGCCGCGCCGTCGCCCTGATCGCGCGCGATTTTGCCCGCAGCAGCCGCATTCCCGCGCGGCTGGCCTCCGAGTTGGCGCGGCTGACCTCGCTGGCCCAGGGCATCTGGGCCGAGGCCCGCGCCAAGGACGCGCCCGCGGATTTCCTGCCGACCCTGGATCAGGTCCTGATGCTGAAGCGCGAGGAGGCCGCGTGCCTGGCCGATGGCGGCGATCTTTATGACGCGCTGCTGGAGGATTACGAACCCGGCATGACCGGGGCGCGTCTGGCGACGCTGTTCGACGCGATGCGCCCGCGCCTGGTCGCGCTGCGCGACGACGTCCTGGGTGCCGATCAGCCACAGGCGCTGAAGGGCCATTTCCCGCAGGAAACCCAGCTGCGCCTGGCCCGCGCCTGTGCCACGGCCTTCGGTTATGACTGGACGCGGGGGCGGATGGATCTGGCCGTGCATCCCTTCAGCTCGGGGCGCTGGCAGGACAGCCGCATCACCACGCGGGTGGTCGAGACGGATCCGTTCAACTGTCTCTACTCCACCATCCACGAGGTCGGCCATTCCAGCTATGAGCTGGGCATCGATCCCGATTACGCCTTCACCCCCCTGGGGCGCGGCGTGTCTATGGGCGTCCACGAAAGCCAGAGCCGCATCTATGAGAACCAGCTGGGCCGCGGCCGCGCCTTCACAGGCTGGCTGTTTGAACGCATGTCCGAGGCCTTCGACGGGCTGAACATCACCGATCCCGACGCCTTCTATGCGACGGTCAACCGCGTCACGCCGGGCTATATCCGCACCGAATCGGACGAGGTGCAGTACAACCTGCACGTCATGCTGCGCTTTGATCTTGAACGAGACCTGATCTCGGGGCGGCTGGATACGCAGGACCTGGAGGCGGCGTGGAACGCGCGCTTCCTCAAGGATTTCGGCGTCGCGGTCGATCGTCCCGCGAACGGCGTGCTGCAGGATGTCCATTGGTCGGTGGGCCTTTTCGGCTATTTCCCGACCTATGCCCTGGGCAATGTCTATGCAGGCTGCCTGAACCAGGCCTTGCGCGGCGCGGTGCCTGATCTGGACGCGTCCCTGGCCCAGGGCGACGCGACCCCCGCCACCGAATGGCTGCGCGAGAACGTTCAGCGCCACGGCGGGTTGATGACCCCGACCGAGGTGATCGAGACCGCCGCGGGCCGGCCCATCGGCCCCGACCCGCTTCTGGACTATCTGGAACAGAAGTTCGGCCGCATCTACGGTCTGTGATCGTCCCGCATGACAAAGCCCCGCGGCCATCGCCGCGGGGCTTTTTCGTTCACCAAATACCCTGCGGATGTCCCGGGGGGCGCAAGGCCCCCCGGCCGCATCGGATCACTCGGCGGCGCGGGCCATCGGGTTGTTCGGATGGCTGGTCCAGTTCGCGTATTCGCCGCGCGGAATGCCGGTGCGCTTGTCGATCTCGCCGATCTCCAGCTCACGCATGGTGATGCAGTCCTCAACCGGGCAGACATCAACACACAGGTTGCAGGCGACGCATTCCTCCTCGATCACCTCGAAGACGCGGCCCGGCTTCATGGCGATGGCTTGGTGGCTGGTATCCTCGCAGGCGGCATAGCAGCGGCCGCAGCTGATGCAGGCGTTCTGGTCGATCACCGCCTTGGTGACATAGTTCAGGTTCAGCTGCTGCCAGTCGCGCACGTTGGGCACCGCGCGGCCGATCAGGTCGGACAGGCCCATCTCATGGCTGTCCAGATAATCGTGCAGGCCGGTGATCATCTCCTGGACCACCTTGAAGCCATAGGTCATCGCCGCCGTGCAGACCTGCACATTGCCCGCGCCAAGCGCCATGAACTCGGCTGCGTCGCGCCAAGTGGTGACGCCGCCGATGCCGCTGATGGGCAGGCCTGCGGTTGCCGGGTTGCGCGCGATCTCGGCCACCATGTTCAGGGCGATGGGCTTGACCGCCGGGCCGCAATAGCCGCCATGGCTGCCTTTGCCGTCAATGGTGGGCTGGGGCGCGAACAGGTCCAGATCGACCGAGGTGATCGAGTTGATCGTGTTGATCAGGCTGACCGCATCGGCGCCGCCCCGCTTGGCGGCCTCGGCGGGCTTGGTGACATCGGTGATGTTGGGCGTCAGCTTCACGATGCAGGGCATGCGGGAATACTGCTTGACCCACCGGGTCACCATCTCGATGTATTCCGGCACCTGGCCCACGGCCGATCCCATGCCGCGCTCGGCCATGCCGTGCGGGCAGCCGAAGTTCAGCTCGACCCCGTCGGCGCCGGTATCCTCGATCTTGGCCAGGATGTCGCGCCAGCTGTCCTCGTCGCAGGGCACCATCAGGCTGATGATCAGCGCCCGGTCGGGATAGTCGCGCTTGACCGACTTAATCTCGCGCAGGTTCACTTCCAGGGGTCGGTCGGTGATCAGCTCGATGTTGTTGATGCCCAGGACGCGGCGGTCGGCACCGTGGATCACGCCGTATCGCGGGCCGTTCACGTTGACGACGGGCGGGCCTTCGGACCCGAGCGTCTTCCACACCACGCCGCCCCAACCGGCCTGGAAGGCGCGGCGGACGTTGTATTCCTTGTCGGTCGGCGGGGCCGAGGCCAGCCAGAAGGGGTTCGGGGACTTGATCCCGATGAAATTGCTGCGCAGGTCTGCCATGGGTTCGTCCTCAGCCGGGGATTTCGACGGGACGTCCGGTCAGCCGGGCGTCGATGTCTTCTGCCGCGTCGCGGCCTTCGGCCACCGCGGTCACGGTCAGGTCGTCGCCGCCGGATGCGCAATCGCCCCCGGCCCAGACCCCGTCCAGCGTCGTGCGGCCCGGCCCGGTCACCAGGATCTTGCCCCCGGCCAGCTCCAGCCCCTCGGGCGCGCCGTCCAGGCGCTGGCCGATAGCGCGGAACACCTGGTCGGCCCGGAGGCGGAACCGGTCCTCGGTCACATGCAGCCCGTCGGGGCCGTCCTGGGTATAGGCGAACTCGACCTCGGTCACCGCGCCGTTGCCATGGACCGCCAGGGGCGCCGCATTGCAGATGATCCGCACGCCGCTGGCGGTCGCGTGGTCCTGTTCATGGCGGCTGGCGCCCATGCGGTCCTGACCGCGGCGATAGACGATGCTGACGTTCTCGGCGCCCAGCAGGCGGGCCTGTACGGCGGCATCCACGGCGGTCATGCCGCCGCCGATCACCACCACGTCGCGGCCGACGGGCAGGGTGCCCAGATCGCTGGCCTGGCGCAGGTCGCGGATGAAGCTGACGGCGTCCAGCACATGCGTGCGGTCCTCGCCGTCTGCGCGCAGCGCGTTCACGCCGCCCAGGCCCATGCCCAGGAACACTGCATCGTATTCGGACTGCAGCGCAGCCATGGTGATGTCGCGGCCGATCGCTTGATCGTGGCGCAGCTCGATCCCCCCGATGCCCATCAGCCAATCGACCTCGGCCTGCGCGAAACCGTCCACGGCCTTGTAGCTGGCGATGCCGTATTCGTTCAGCCCGCCGGGCTTGGGCCGCGCCTCGAAGATCACCACGTCATGGCCCTTGGCGGCCAGGCGGTGCGCGCAGGCCAGGCCCGCGGGGCCCGCGCCGACCACGGCCACGCGCTTGCCCGTGGGGGCGGCGCGCTTGAAGGGGTGCGACCCTTGCGCCATCAGCCCGTCGGTCGCGTAACGCTGCAGCGCCCCGATCTCGACCGGCTTGCCCTCGGCCTCCATGCGCACACACGCACCCTCGCACAGCTGTTCCGTGGGACAGACGCGGGCGCACATGCCGCCCAGGATGTTGGCGTGAAAGATCGTCATCGCCGCCGCGTCCGGCGTGTCGGTCGCGATCTGGCGGATGAACAGCGGGATATCGATGCTGGTCGGACAGGCCGTGATGCAGGGCGCGTCATGGCAGAAATAGCACCGGTCAGCGGCCACATGCGCCTCGTGGCGGTCCAGCGGCGGGGCGACATCGACGAAGTTCGCCGCCAGCTGGTCGGGGGGCAGTCGTCCCGGCACCACGCCGGGGCTTAATCTCGCTTGGGACATTTTCGTCTCCTGGCTCACCTGTTGGTGAAATCAGGCTGACACAGGTCCATTTTTTTATCAAATGGTAAAATATGGGCCGCAAAGCTTTGCGGAAATTTCAGGCAGGCAGGTCCAGGATGGCAGCCAGACCGCCCAGATCGGACCGTTCCAGCCGCAATTCGCCGCCATGCAGCGCCGCCAGATCGGCCACGATGGCCAGGCCCAGCCCCGCGCCGGGGGCGCCCAGTTCGTCCAGCCGCGCGCCGCGCATCAGGGCCAGGGGGGCCTGGTCGGGCGACAGGCCGGGACCGTCATCCTCGATCCGCAGGATCAGGCGGTCCGGCAGGACGCGCACGGTGATGCGCAGGCGCGTGCGCCCCCATTTGGCGGCATTCTCGGACAGGTTGCCGATCATCTCCTCCAGGTCCTGGCGTTCGCCGGGAAAGGCCGCGTCCGGGGGGCAATCGACATCGGCAGTCATGCCGCGGTCGGCCAGGGGCCAGCGCAGCACCAGCAGGATGTCGTCGACGACCGGCGCGACCGGGGTCCGCTGCCCCAGCAGGCGCGGCCCGGCCTGTCGCGCGCGGCGCAGGTGCCAGCCGATCAGGCGATCCATCCGCGTGATCAGGGCCTGGCCCTGATGATCGGGCGGCAGTTCGTTCGACAGGGCCGCCAGCGGCGTCTTCAGCGAATGGGCCAGGTTCCCCAGATGCTGGCGCGACCGGGTCAGAAGGGCCGCGTTCTGATCCAGCGCCGCGTTGATCTCTGACGCCAGGGGGCGCAGTTCGGACACGTCGGGGCGGGCCAGCCGGTCGCTGTCGCCCGCGCGCACGCGGGCCAGGTCGGCCCGCAGGCGGTCCAGGCTGCGCAGGCCAAGCGTCACCTGGATCACGCTGGCGGCGGCCAGGCCCAGCCCCAGCACCACCAGCGCGACCGCCAGCGGGCGCACGATCTGCGCCAGGCTGCCCTCGATCTCGGCCAGGGGGGCGGTCACGGTGACCGCGATCAGGGCGTCGCTGTCGGGAATGGTCAGCTCTCGGCGCAGGACGCGCAGGCCCGCCGCATCGGCGTCGCGGCCCGTCGCGCCGGTCAGATCGCCCGCGGGCCCGGTCAGCTGCCCGTCCAGCAGCGACGGAGAGCGCGCCACCGTCGCATCCCCCGCCATGACCTGCCAGTACCAACCCGACAGCGGCAGGGTGAAGCGCACGTCCAGCGGCGTGTCGTCCAGCTCGACCCGGTCGTCGTCGACCTCCAGCTGGCCAATCAGGCTGTCGGCGATGGCCAGGGTTTCGGCGTCGAACCGGTCGGTGACGAAATCCTCCAGCAGCTGCGCGATCAGCAGGAACGCCCCCAGCAGCGCCGCCGTGAGCCAGACCGCCGCCAGCAGCAGCAGCCGGCCGCGGATTGACCGCGTCACGCCGACCTCAGGACATAGCCCTCGCCGCGACGGGTCTCGATGATCCCGTCGCCGACCTTCTTGCGCAGGCGGCCGATGACGACCTCGATCGACTTGAAGTCGCGGTCCGTCTCGGCTTCGTAGAGGTGTTCGGACAGTTCGGTCCGGCTGATGACGCGGTCCTGATGGGTGATCAGATAGGTCATGATGCGCTGTTCAAACGCCGTCAGCCGCAGCGCCATCCCGTCCAGGGTGATGACGCCCAGCTGGCCGTCCAGCTGCAGCCGCCCGGCCGCGATCTGCGGGCGCGCATGGCCCGCGGCACGGCGGATCAGGGTCTGGGCGCGCAGCACGACCTCTTCCAAGCGGAAGGGCTTGACGGCGTAATCGTCGGCGCCCGCGCGAAAGCCCGCCACCTTGTCGGTCCAGTCGCCGCGCGCGGTCAGGATCAGGACCGGCATGGCGATGCCCTGGTCGCGCCAGCGGGTCAGGACCTCGATGCCGGGCAGGCCGGGCAGGCCCAGGTCCAGCACGGCCACGTCATAGCTTTCGGTGGCGCCCAGGAACTCTCCCTGGGTGCCGTCTGGGGCGATGTCGGTCACGAAGCCGGCCTGGATCATGGCCTGGGACAGCTGGTCGGCCAGCAGGGGGTCGTCCTCGACGATCAGGGCGCGCATGTCAGGTCCTTCAGTCTTGGGTGCGGGGCGCGCGGCGCGCCTCCAGCTGGCCGCGTCCGGCCACTTCCAAAAAACGCCCGGTGCGGGCATCCACGCGGATGTTGAGGATGTTGCGCTGCGTGGTCAGCAGGCGGAATTCATAGACCAGCTCGACCCCCGCGGCGCGTTCGGCGGGGCGGGGCGGGCGCGTCTCGGCCGCGACCAGGCGGCCGTCATAGCGCGCTGTGACCGCCTCGGCCATGCGGTGGAACGGTTGCGGCTGAAAGCTGGTGGCCCAAGGGTCCGGCGGGGGGGCGGCCGGGGGCGCAGGCTGGGGCAGTGCCGCCAGCGGCGCCATCAGGGCCAAGACAAGGATCAGAGGATTCGGGGCACGTGTCATGGGGCCACTATGCCCTGTCCGGGGGAAATGGAAACCAAACGGCGCGTTGGCGATCCGTTCGGGTGCGTTGGGCTAGAAACGATTCGCAGAAGGCCGGAACCGCCAGCCGACATCGACCCAAAGGAGTGTCACATGACCCGCAAGCATCTTGCATCCACCGCCGCCCTGATCGCCGTCATGGCCGGGACCGTCCCCGCCATCGCCCAGACCCCCGGCGTCGAGCTGCCCTCCATGCTGCAGGGGCTGGACCTGGACCGCATCAGCTTCGAGACCAAGCGCGACGGCCAGCGCGAATACGAGGGCTATCTGCCGGACGGCACCCAGATCGAGGCCGAGTTCGACATGGCCGGCAATCTGATCAAGATCGAGGCCGACGACGGCAGCCTGCCCGCGCCGCTGATCGATGCCGCATTGCCCGGTGCCGTGCGCGGCACGCCCGCGATGGCGCTGTTCGCCCGCTTCGAGGAGATCAAGCAGACCCCGCGCCACCTGGAGATCAAGGGCTGGCAGGAGAACGGCGCCGAGGTCGAGGTCAAGTTCGCCCCCGACAATACCCTGATCGAGATCGAGACCGACGACACCGCCCTGCCGCAGCCGATCATCGACGCGATCCTGCCGCAGGCCGTGCGCGGCAACGAGGTCATGGCCCAGTTCGGCATGATCGAGGAGATCAAGGCCGAATACGGCCGCTTCGAGGTCAAGGGCGAGGATACCGGCGGCCAGGACATGCGCGCGGCCTTTGACGAGGCGGGGGCCGTCCTTCGCGCGCCGAAGGCCCCCGGGGTGATGGCCCGCGCGGCGACATGCCCCCCGCGCCGCAGTTCGACACCGTCGCGGCGAACCAGCGCCTGACGCAGGCGGGCTACAGCGCGTTCGGCCTGATGCGCCAGGAGGGACCGCGCGTCCTGCTGGATGCGACCAATCCCGACGGGGAGACCGTCACCCTGGAATTAGACCCGCAGGGCCAGCTGGTGCGCGAAACCGCCCGCTGATCGCGGCGCAGGCTGCGCCGCGAGGGCCGTCCCGTCCGGGGCGGCCCTTTTTCCATGCCGCGACGGGCTGACCAAGAAGACACTTTGCCTTGGCGCGGCCCCGGTCTAGGCTGCGGGCCAAGCCAAAGCCCTTGGCGTCGTGTCATTTTATCGACACGCATGCCCGATAACGGGAAACGGCTGAGTGACAACGACATGGAGGATCTTTCTATGACACGGATCGACCGACGCGGCCTTCTGCGCGGGGCTGCGGCCACGGCTGGCGTGGCGCTGGCCTCTCCCTATCTGGCGCGCGGCGCCATGGCGCAGGGTGCGGGGCAGGTGAACATCTTTGCCTGGGCCGGCTATCTGAACGACGAGATCCTGGGCGCCTTTCAGGAGGCCACGGGCATCACCCCGAATTTCACCCCCTATGGCACCAACGACGAGCTGCTGAACCAGCTGCGTGCCAACAACGGCGCCGGGTTCGACCTGATCTGGCCGACCGTCGACCGCGTCCCGAACTATGTCGAGTTCGGCCTGATCCAGCCGCTGGACGAATCGCGCATCGAGGTCGCCAAGGTGCTGCCCAGTGCCTGGGAGAACTCGGTCAACCTGGGCGCGGTCGTGGACGGCAAGCGGTACCAGGTGCCGACCGACTGGGGCACCGAGGCGATCGCGTTCGATACCGAACAGAACCCGCTGGAATACGGCACCGCGTCCTATGGCGATCTGTGGAAGGACGGCGCGCAGGCGACCGTGCGCGGGCATTCCTCGCTGATCGGCCTGGGCCTGTGGCTGGAGGCCGAGGGCAAGCTGCCGCGGCCGCTGCTGGATGCGTTCACCGATCCCGATGCGCAGATCGAGATCTTCGACGTGATCCTGGCCGAGGCCATCGCGCGCAAGGGCAACATCATCCAGTTCTGGACCAACGAGAACGAGGCCCAGGGCGCGTTCCGCGTCAACGGCGCCACCGTGGGCCAGACCTGGGATTCGACCGCGGCCGCCCTGGCGTCCGAAGGTCTGCCCGTGGGCTTCATCGCACCCAAGGAAGGCGCGCTGGCCTGGATGGAGGGTCTGTCGATCCCGACGGGGGCCGCGAACCTGGACGGCGCCTATGCCTTCATCAACTGGTTCCTGACGCCCGAGGCCGGCGCGATGTACACCAACGCGACCAAGATCAACTCGACCGCGGTGGGCTCCGATCAGCTGACCTCGGACGAGGCCAAGGCCTTCTTCGCCGCCGCCTATCCGGGCGACGCACTGGAGAAGCTGTGGTGGTGGCCGATCCAGGAAAGCTGGTACATCACCAAGCGCAACGAGTATCAGGACCGCTTCCTGTCGGCCTGAACCCAACCGGGGGCGGTTTGCGCCGCCCCCCAATTCCTGCAGGAGACACAATGTCCCATTCGGTCGAACTTGCCGGCATCGGCATGACTTTTGGCACCACCCGCGCCGTCAGCGATGTCAGCTTCAAGGTCGAGGCCGGAGAGTTCTTCTCCATCTTGGGGCCTTCGGGCTGCGGCAAAACCACGATCCTGCGCATGATCGCGGGCTTCATAGAGCCGACCGAGGGGCGCGTGCTGATCGGCGACCGGGACATGAAGGGGCTGGGCCCCAACCAGCGCCCGACCGCGATGATCTTTCAGTCGCTGGCCCTGTTCCCGCTGATGTCGGTGCGCGACAACATCGCCTTCGGCCTGGAGGCCCGCGGGGTCGGCCGCGCCGAACGCCGGGCCAAGGCCGACGACCTGTTGCGCCTGATCGCGCTGGAGGGATACGGCGACCGCATGCCGGGCGAACTGTCCGGCGGCCAGCGTCAGCGCGTGGCCATCGCCCGCGCCCTGGCCGTGGAACCGGGCGTCCTGCTGCTGGACGAACCGCTTTCCGCCCTGGACCTGAAGCTGCGCCAGCACATGCGCGCCGAACTGCGCGCGCTCCAGAAGCGCACGGGCGTCACCTTCATCTATATCACCCACGACCAGTCAGAGGCGCTGGCCATGTCCGACCGCGTCGCCGTGATGTCGGCGGGTCTCTTGCAACAGGTCGCCACGCCCCGAGAGCTGTACGACAACCCCGCCGTGCAGGCCGGCACCGCCCGGATCGAGACCGACTTGGGCCCGCTGACCGGTCGCGCGGGACAGGGTGCCGCGCCGGGCGTGCAGGGCACGATCTATGTCCGCCCCGAGGCGCTGGTGCCCGGTATCGGCCAAAACCCCCTGCAGGCGCAGATAGAGCGTGTCGATTTCGAAGGATCCTTTGCGCTGGTCCACGGCCGATTCGACGGCGGGACGGCGCTGACGGCATCGGTGCCCTCGACGCGGCTGGCCGATGCGCCGGTTCCGGGCAGCCGGGCGGGGTTCGGGTTCGACGCGGGACATGCGGTGGTGCTGGGCGATGGGTGATCTGAAAAACCGTTTCGGACCGGGGCTTTCGACGATCTTCCTGATCCTGGTCCTGTTCTGGCTGGCTGTGATGGTCCTGGCCCCGAACCTGATGATGATCGACTATGCCCTGCGACCGAACCTGCCGCCCGCGGCGCTTGGGGGGCCGGACGACACCTATACGCTGTCGAACATCCTGTATCTTGCCGGAGAGCCCACGCACCGCGCGATCTTTTTCAAGACGATCTGGGCCAGCGGCCTGGTGGCGGCGGTGACCTTTGCCGTCTGCTATCCCATCGCCTTCTGGATGGCGCAGCGGGCCACGACGGGACAGCTGGCCATCGCGATGATGCTGATCATCATCCCCTTCTTCATCAACGAGGTGCTGCGGACGCTGGCCTGGTTCATCATCCTGGCCTATCGTGGGCCGCTGAACGCGGTGCTGACGAATATCGGCCTGATCGACGCACCGATCCGCTGGCAGGGTGACGGCGGCGTGCTGGCAGCGATGGTCTATGCCTATATCCTGTTCATGCTGCTGCCGATCTACAACGCCATCGAATCGCTGGAAAAGGCCCAGATCGAGGCCGCGCGCGACCTCGGCGCGTCGCCCTGGCGCATCCATGCCCGCGTGGTCATCCCCCATGCCAAGGCCGGGATCGCCACGGGTTTCGTGTTCACCTTCATGCTGGCGGCGGGCAGCTATGTCGCGCCCGCGCTGCTTGGATCGCCCGGCAGCCGATGGTTCACCGAGATCATCTACAACTGGTTCTTCGAGGGCGGCGACTGGAACCGCGGCGCGGCCTATGCGCTGGTGCTGCTGGTGCTGTGCCTGGCGGTCGTCCTGATCACCTTGCGGCTGTTCCGCGTCAACCTGACGGATGTCGCGAAATGAGGGCGGAACGCATCTTCGGCGCCATGTTCTGGCTGTATCTGATGGTCTTCGCGGCCTATCTGTTCGCACCGCTGATCATCATGGGCGCGGCCAGCTTCAATGAAAGCCGCTTTCCCACGGTGATCCCGTGGCAGGGGACGACGACGGAATGGTTCGCCGCCATGTGGGCGGACGCGGCCATGTGGCAGGCGCTGTGGACGTCCGTGCTGGTCGCGGTCTGCGTGGTGGTGATCGTGGTGCCGGTGGGCACGGCGGCGGCGCTGGTCCTGACATCGCTGCATGCGCGGGCGCGCAGCTTTGCCTATGCGGTGATGGTGTCGCCCCTGCTGACGCCGGGGGTGGTGATCGGGATCTCGACCCTGATCCTGTGGCGGCAGATGGGCGTGGGCGGCGGGGTGTTCCTGATCGTGCTGGCGCAGTCCACCTTCATCATCTGCTATGTCATGCTGATGGTCATGGCCCGCCTGCAGCGGTTCGACCGCACGCAGGAGGAGGCGGCCCTGGGTCTCGGCGCCAGCCGCGTGATGGTGTTCCGCCGCGTGACGCTGCCGTTCCTGCGGCCCGCGCTGATCGCATCGGCCGGCCTCGCGGTGCTGCAATCGATCGAGAACTACAACACCACGCTGTTCGTGCGCGGGTTCGAGACGCCCCTGACCGTCTTCATCGCGACCAAGGTCCGCACCGGCCTGACGCCCGCGGTGAACGCGTTGGCGCTGGTCATCATCGTGGCCACGGTCATCGGGGCCATCGCCTATGAGGTCGCGCGGCGCCGGCGCGCGGCCTAGCCGTTCGGCAGGATCAGGTCGGGTGCACGGCTGGCGGTTAGCACCAGCTCCATGTTGGGCAGGTCGTTGGCCTCCAGCTTGGCGCGGGCCTGATCGGGTGGCAGATCGCGCCAGCGGGCCGTCAGGCGGGCCCGCAGCACCGCCTGCGGCACGTCCAGCATCACGGTCAGCGCGAAATGACGCCCCAGGTCGCGCCAGCCGGGCCGGTCCAGCAGCAGATAGTTCCCCTCGACCAGGATCAGCCGGGCGCTGGCGGGAATCTCACGCGCGGCGGCGCGGCTGATCTCCAGGTCGCGGTCGAAGACGGGGACCAGCACGTCGCGGCCGTCATCGGCGGCCAGCCGCTCCAGCATGACCGCAAAGCCGTTCAGGTCGAACGTCCAGGGCGCCCCCTTGCGCGGCAGATCGCCGCGTGCCGACAGCAGCCGGTCGTCCAGGTGATACCCGTCCATCGGCAGCAGCGCCGCCCCCGGCAGATCGGCCAGAAGCGCATCGGTGACATGGCTCTTGCCCGCGCCCGGAGGGCCCGCCAGGGCGACCATGGTCCGGCCGGGGCCGCGGGCCATGGTCCGCAGGCGCTCTCTCAGGTCGGGAAGATCTGTCGTCGTGGTCATCATGTCACCTTTGAGGGCCTGTCACAGCGATCCTTTTCCGATATTCCGGAACCATTCAAGGCGGCAGTGCCTTGAAGCAGACGACAGGGTCTGGGGCAGGCTTACAAGGGACGCGACGTGGACGAACGGGACGACTGGCACCTGACCGAGGCGCTGCATCATGAACACGGACGCGGCGATCCCTTCGCGGCCGCGGTGCGGGCAACGCGCATGCCGATGATCATCACCAACCCCAGCCTGCCCGACAATCCCATCGTCTTTGCCAATGACGCGTTCCAGCGCCTGACCGGGTACGACCGCGACGAGCTGATGGGTCGCAACTGCCGGTTCCTGCAGGGGTCGCAGACAGACCAGGACACGATCCGCCGCCTGCGCGAGGCGGTCGAGAACGGGACCGACATCTCGGTCGATATTTTGAACTATCGCAAGGACGGAACGTCGTTCTGGAACGCGCTGTATCTCAGCCCGGTGCGCGACGATGCGGGCCGTATCCGGTTCTTCTTTGCCTCGCAGCTGGACGTCACCGACCGGATCGACGTGCAGTCCCGCATGGCGCGCGAGAAATCGCGGGTCGAGGCCGAAGTGACCCGCCGCGTCGCCGAACTGCGCGATTCGCTGGATGCACAGCGTCTGCTGCTGCACGAGGTCGATCACCGCGTGAAGAACAACATGACCATGATCGGGTCGATCCTGCGCCTGCAGCTGCGCGAGGCGGCGGACAGCGACACGGCCGACATGCTGCGCGCGATGATGACCCGGATCGACGCCTTGGCCACGGTGCATCGCCACCTGTACCAGTCCGACGACGTGACGCGGTTCGACATCGGATCCTATGCCGTCAACCTTGCCTCCGACCTGACGCAAAGCCGCGCCGATTGCGACATCCGCATCCGCGCCGATCTGGGCCGGGCCGAGGTGCCTGCGGGGCAGGCGGCGGCGATCGGGCTGATCGTGAACGAGATCCTGGCGCACATGATCCGCCCCGAAAACGTCGCGAAGGGCCAGGTCTTCGACATCTCGTCGCGGACGACGCCCGCGCGGGTCGAGCTGTCCATCGGCTTCGGACCTCCGAGCCAGGGGGACGCCGAGGCCGATCCGGTCTATTCGCCGTCCGGGGTGAACGAACAGATCATCTCTCGGCTTGCCGCACAGACACGAACGCGCGTGGCCTGGTCCAGGACCGATCAAGGGTCGATCCAGGTCAGCGTCGTCATCGACAAGGAAATTCCATGAACCGCCCCAAGGCGCCGCTGTCGATCCTCGTGGTCGAGGATGAGTTCATCATCGCGATGGACATCGAGATGATGATCGAGGATGCCGGCCATCAGGTTCTGGCCGTGGCATCGTCGCTGCAGGACGTGATGGCCCTGCCCACGGACAAGGCCCCGGACGTCGCGCTGGTCGATATGCAGCTGGCACGCGGCAGCACCGGCCTGCAGGTCAACAGCGCCATCCAGAAGCAGTGGCCCGACACCATCGTGGTCTTTGTCACGGCCAACCCAAAGAAGATTCCCGACGATTTCGACGGCGCGCATGGCGTCATCGCCAAGCCGTTCTCATCGGCGGGATTCGTCGCCGCGCTGAAATACCTGGAGGAGGGCGTGTGCGATCCGCCCCCCGTGTCGCCCGAACCCGGCAGCTTCGTGGCCTCGCCCGCCTTCGCCGCGCAATGGGGCGTCAGTCCAGGGGAGCGGTGATCACCACCCGCAGACCGGGCGCATTCGTGTCCGACTGCAACTTGCCGCCTAGCTGCTCGACCAGCGACGCGACCATCCGCATGCCAAAGCCGGTGCCCTTGATGGACCCGTCCGACCCCACGCCGTTGTCGGTCACGGACAACAGCATCCCGTTGCGCGTCTGCGACAGCACGACCGACACCGGGCCGGGCTGGCCGTCATAGGCATACTTGATGGCATTCGCGACGATCTCGTTGGTCAGCAGGCCCATGCTGACCGCACGATCCGCCGATACCAGGATGGGCGCGAATTCGGTCTGGATCGCGTCGGCCCAAGCTGGGTCCAGCGACGATTTCATATCGCGCAGCAGGTCGTCCAGATAGATCGCCAGGTCCACGATCTGGGCGCTGTCGTCCTGATAAAGGCGGCGATGGACCAGGCTGACGGCCGACAGTCGGCTTTGCGCCTCGTCCAGCTGGGTGCGGACCAGGGAATCGGCGCCGCGGCCCTGCATGCGCAGGAAGGATGCCACCAGGGCCAGGCTGTTCTGGACGCGGTGGTTGACCTCGCGCAGCAGGAATTCCTTTTGCTGGATCAGGCTCTCGTTCTCGCGCAGCGTGATGGACAATTCGGCGTTCAGCCGGCGGATGCGCCGCGAGCTGCGCGCTTCCAGCATCAGGCGGACCAGGCGGCTGGCGGCCTCGACCTCGGCGGCTGTCCAGGGGCGCGACTTGCCGCGCACTTCGTCGGACCAGGCCGCAAAGGATGCGCGCGGCTCCAGCGTGGCGCCGGGGACCGTGGGGACGTCCTTATGCGGGTTGCCGGCCCAGGTCACGACCTGCAGCTTTTCGGCGCGGAACCACATCAGGATCGTCGGCACCTCGGTCGACATGGTGACCGACAGCATGCCGCTGGCAACGTCGCGATAGGCCGCCGCCGCAGGGATCACGCGTTCCAGGTTGGAACTGACAAAGGGGGTGATCGCCGCAGACTGGCGCACATGGTCGGCCAGATGGCGCAGCGCCGCCGGATCGGGGCAGCTGCCCGACGAGAACAGCTCGCTGCCCTGAACGGCGGCAAAGCCGTCGGCGCCCACCAGCTCGGCCAACGGTCCCGCGGATTGCGCGAAGAACTGGTCCAGCTGGTCGTCAGGACCAAGACGGGCCAGCACGGTATCCTCGTGCGCGCGCAGGCGGATGCGTTCGCGGTACAGCACCGTCTCCTCGCGCAGGCGGATCTGGCGGGCCAGGCTGTCGGCCAGGGACTGACAGGCCAGACGCGTGGCCAGCGACAGGTCGCGCGGTTCGGGATGGTGGCAGGCGACAAGACCCCACAGGGCCCCGTCCTTGATGATCGACATCGACGCCGATGCACCCACCCCCATGTTGCGCAGATAATGCAGGTGCACCGGAGAGACGCTGCGCAGCATCGAATCGCTGAGGTCGATGGCCTCGATCCCGGGAGCGCTGCCGGTGATCGGCTGGACCGGGGCATGCACGTCGGCAATGACCCGCACGCGGTTGCGCACGTAGAGGGCGCGCGCCTGACGGGGAATATCGGATGCCGGGAAATGGTGGTTCATGAACGTGCCCATGCCCTCGGCACGGCTTTCGCCCACCACGGCCCCGGCCTCGTCGTCGATGAAGCGATAGATCATCACCCGCGCGTGGCCGGTCAGCTGGCGGAACACGCCCGCCGCGTTCCGCATCAGGTCGGGCAGGGACGACGCCCGCTCCAGCACCGCGTCCAGCGCCTGCATCCGGCCCAGGAAACGTGCATCCAGCGGCGGTTGATCCAGCGCGGGCAGCATCTCGATCACGACATGCGCGCCGCTGCGATAGGCCAGCAGGTCCCAGGATGCCCCGTCGATCATCACGGGTGCCAGGGGAACGGGACCAATATCGGGCAGATCGTCGATTGCATTGCGCAGCACGCCGCCAAGCGCCTGCGACAGGGTCTGGCCGATCATGTCGCGCGTCAGGCCGTCGGCGCGTCCCGCGGCGCCGACGATCCGGCCGTCGCCCGGGTCGACGATCAGAAGGTGGCCATGCGCCTGGATCGATCCGGGAACATGGATCGGTTCGCGGTCGCAGGCAGTCAGATCACGGGCATCGGCAGGGTTGGGCAGGGCTGTGGACATTACGGATTTCTAAGGCGGTCCAGGTCAGCCGTCCAATTGCTTTTCGTTTACCGTTGCGTAAATGCGGTCATGGCGGTCTGGAACACCGCCCGCGCGGCCTTGACCGCCCGTGCGGGGTCCGGATCCGCGGCATGAAGCCAGTCCAGAAACCGCCGCCACCGGCGCGGATCGCCCGTCTGCAGCGCCAGGTGCGATGCGCCGTGGCCCGCGGTGTATCCCAAGGCCGCCGCCCTGCGCGCGATCAGCGCCGCACCGATGGTCGATCCTTCGACCACATACAGCGCACCCGCGACGGACGCGGCGTCGGGCAGGGCAGGCGGGGCCACAGGGGTCGGGCGCCCTGCGCCAAGGTCCGCCAGATCGCGCGCCGTCGCATCCGACAGCATCACCGGCCGCCAGCCGATCCGGGCCGAGCCGGCCTCCAGCAGCGGATCGATGGCGCTGCGAAACGCGTGGCTGCCGCGCAGATAGGCCAGATAGGCCGCCGGGCTGTCCAGCGCGCCCACCTGCGCGTCCAGCGTCGCGTGCAGATCGCCGGTGCCGTCGCGAAGGACGCTGCGCAGAACATGCTGGGTCACCGGGGCCTCGGGCGGGTTGGGGCGGCGCGGGGCCGCAATCCGGGGCGCCCTAGCAGATCGGCGGGGCAGGGGCCAGCGGCGGCGGTGCTGGCAAACCGCGGCACCATCCCTATGATGGCGCCACAGGCGCGCCCCCGGGCGACGCGATCACCGACGGAGGCGGAATGAACCAGGACCAGGCACAGGCGCTGTTGCGCGACATGTTCGATGCGGCGGTGGGCGCCGCCGATCCCGCGCAGGTGCTGGCCGATCATCTGCCGCCCAAGCCGCAGGGCCGCTGCATCGTGGTGGGCGCGGGCAAGTCCGCCGCAGCCATGGCCGCCGCGCTGGAGGCCGCCTGGCCCGATGTCGACCTGTCCGGCATCGTGGTCACACGACATGGGCACCAGGTTCCGACGCGGCGCATCACCGTGTGCCAGGCGTCCCACCCGGTGCCTGACGCGGCGTCGCAGGATGCCGCCGAACGAATCCTGGCTGCGGCCAAGGCGGCGGGACCGGACGACCTGGTGCTGGCGCTGATCTCGGGCGGGGGGTCGGCGCTGATGGCGGCGCCCCGCGCGCCGCTGACGCTGGAGGACAAGATCATGGTCAACCGCCTGCTGCTGCGGTCGGGCCTGACGATCGAGGACATGAACCGCGTCCGCCGGCGCCTGTCGGCGATCAAGGGCGGGCGGCTGGCGCAGGCGGCCGCGCCCGCACGGCTGGTGACGCTGGCGATCTCCGACGTGCCGGGCGACGATCCGGCGGCCATCGCATCCGGTCCGACGGTGCCGGACCCCACCGCCGGACAGGACCTGTCCTGGCTGGTCGACCGGCTGGGCCCCGACCTGCCGCAGGCGGCGCGTGATCTGCTGATGGCGCCGCCGCAGCCCGCCGCGGCCTTCGATGCCGATTGCCGACTGATCGCCACGCCGCAGATGTCGTTGCTGGCGGCCGCCCGCGTGGCGGAACGCGCCGGGGTGACGCCCGTCCTCTTGGGGGACGCGCTGGAGGGAGAGGCCGCGCAGCTGGGCATCGCCATGGCCGGTATCGCCCGCGCGACCGCCGCCCATGGCACCCCCGCCCCGGCCCCCGCGGTCCTGCTGTCGGGCGGAGAGACGACCGTGACCATCGGCCAGGGCGATCCCGGCCGCGGCGGGCGCAACACCGAGTTTCTTCTGTCCCTGGCCGTGGCGCTGCGCGGGCAGCCGGGCATCCACGCGCTTGCCGCAGACACCGACGGCATTGACGGGACCGAGGACGCGGCAGGCGCCATCATCGGCCCCGATCTGCCGCAGCGGGTCGCGGAGCTGGGCCTGGACATGCGTGCGGCCTTGGCGGGGCATGACAGCTACAGCCTGTTCGACGCGACGGACAGCCTGATCCGCACCGGGCCGACGCTGACCAATGTCAACGATTTCCGGGCGGTGCTGGTGGTCCCGGCCGGCTAGGCCAGGATGCCCGGCTGGTCGATGCGCAGCCGTTCCAGAATGTGTTCGATATGGCTCAGATGGTCGCGCAGGGCGCCTGCGGCGGCCTCGGGGTCGCGGGCACGCAGGGCGGCCAGGATATCGCGATGCTCGATGAAGGCGGTCGAGGCGCCGTAGGACAGCGACAGAAAGCGCGCGCGGTCCATGTGGCCCTTGTTGTCGCGCACCAGGTTCCAGACGAATTCCTTGCCCGCCGCCGCGCAGATGTCACGGTGGAACTGGTCGTCCAGGGCATGGAAATCGCTGCGCCGGTCCTCCCGGCTGGCGGCCTCCTGCAGGTCGATCAGGCGTTCCAGGCCGTCCCAGTCCGACGGCTGCAACGTCAGCGCCGCGACCCGCATGGTCGCCTGTTCCAGCGCGCTGCGGATGAAATAGGCCTGCATCACCGCCTCGGTCGAGATCGGGGTGACGGTGGTCGCCCGCTGCGGGCGGATCTGGATGAAGCCCAGCTGCGACAGCCGATAGAAGGCGTCGCGCACCGGTTGGCGCGACACGCCCATCCGGGCCGCGACCTCGGCCTCTGACAGCTTCGCGCCGGGGGGCAGGTCCAGCCCGACGACCCGTGCATAGAGATGCTCGAAGATCTGGTCGGTGACGGTGCGGGGGCGCAGATCCTGCAGCGGTGGCAAGCTGTCCAGTTCCTGAACCGACATGATCATCCCCGCGTTGACCGAACCTGTAAACTAGCATATTAGACGACTAGCGGAATGGCAAGTGAGTCGGAGGGGGATCACATGACACTGCTGGACGACGACCGCCTGTTCCCGACCCAGGGCCGCGCCCGCGATCTGGCCCGCGCGCTGTACGAACAGGTGCGCGACCTGCCGATCATCAGCCCACACGGCCATACCGATCCGCGCTGGTTTGCGGAGAACGAGGCGTTTCCCGACCCCGCGCAGCTGTTCGTGACGCCCGATCATTACGTGTTCCGCATGCTGTGTTCGCAGGGGGTGGCGCTGACCGACCTGGGGGTGCCCCGCGCCGATGGCGGGCCGACCGAAACGGATGGGCGGACCATCTGGCGGCTGTTCGCGCGGCATTATCCGCTGTTTCGCGGCACGCCGTCGCGCCTGTGGCTGGACCACAGCTTCCAGCACGTCTTCGGCATTGACCGCCGCCTGTCCGAAGACACGGCCGACTGGTATTACGATCACATCGCCGAGTGCCTGGCCCGGCCCGAATTCCGGCCCCGCGCGCTGTTCGACCGTTTCAACATCGAGGCGATCGCCACGACCGAGGCCGCGACCGACGATCTGCGCTGGCACCGGATGATCCGCGACAGCGACTGGGGGGGCAGGGTCATCACCGCCTATCGTCCGGACGGCGTGATCGACCCCGAGATGGCCGGGTTCGCCGACAATGTCGCGCTGATGGGCCAGCAGACCGGGTTCGACACCGCGACCTGGGAAGGATACCTGGACGCGCATCGGGCGCGTCGGGCGTTCTTCATCGACCATGGCGCGACGTCCAGCGACCATGGCCACGCGTCGGCCCGGACCGAGGATCTGCCCCGCGACCAGGCCGCTGCGCTGTTCGCCAAGGCCTTGCGCGGCACCTGCACCGCAGAGGAGGCCGACGCGTTCCGCGGCCACATGCTGACCGAGATGGCGCGCATGAGCCTTGACGACGGGCTGGTCCTGCAGATCCACCCCGGGTCGCGCCGCAACCATTCCGACGACGTGCTGGCGATGTTCGGCCGCGACAAGGGCTTCGACATCCCTGGCCGCACCGATTACGTGACCGCGCTGCGGCCGCTGCTGAACGCGGTGGGCATGGACCCGCGCCTGACGGTGATCCTGTTCACGCTGGACGAGACCGCCTATGCCCGCGAACTGGCCCCGATGGCCGGCGTCTGGCCCTGCCTGCGGCTAGGTCCGGCATGGTGGTTCCACGACAGCCCCGAAGGCATGCGCCGCTTTCGCGAGATGACCACGGAAACGGCGGGGTTCTACAACACCGTGGGGTTCAACGACGACACGCGCGCCTTCTGTTCGATCCCGGCCCGTCACGACGTGGCGCGCAGGGTCGATTGCGCCTGGCTGGCCGACCTGGTCGCATCGGGACGTCTGGAGGAGGACGAGGCCCCCGAGGTGGCGCGCGACCTGACCTATGGCCTGGCCAAGCGGGCCTACAAGCTTTGAGCATCTGTATCTGGGAGGATAACATGAAACTGCTGATGACAACCCTGGCGGGCCTGCTGGCCTCGGCCAGCTTCGCCACCGCCTGCGAGATCACGCTGCGGTCGTCCGATACCCATCCCGACGGCTATCCGACGGTCGAGGGCGTCAAGGCCATGGCCGAGGAGGTCCGCGAGAAGACCGACGGCCGCATCTGCATCGAGGTGTTCCCGTCGTCCCAGCTGGGCGAGGAGAAGGACACGATCGAGCAGACCCAGTTCGGCGTCATCGACATGGTCCGCGCCAGCTTCGGGTCGTTCAACGACATCGTGCCGGTCACCCAGATCATGTCGCTGCCCTATCTGTTCACGTCCGTCGAGCACAGCCACGCGGTCCTGGACGGTCCCATCGGCGAGGAGATTGCCGCCGCGTTCGAGGAGCGCGATCTGGTGGCACTGGCCTGGTACGACGGCGGGGCGCGCAGCTTCTACAACTCGCAGCGGCCGATCCAGTCGATCGCCGACCTCGAGGGGATGAAGTTCCGCGTCATGCAGAACGACGTGTTCGTCGACATGATGGATGCGCTTGGCGCCAACGCCACGCCGATGCCCTATGGAGAGGTCTATTCCAGCATCCAGACCGGCGTGATCGACGGAGCCGAGAACAACTTTCCCAGCTATGACAGTTCGGGCCACGCCGAGGTCGCCAAGTATTTCACCCTGGACGAGCACCTGATCGTTCCCGAACTGGTCGCGATGTCCAAGACCAGCTGGGACAAGCTGACCCCCGAGGATCAGGCGATCCTGCGCGAGGCGGCGCAGAATTCCTCGACCCTGCAGCGCGACCTGTGGGCGGCGCAGGAACAGGAATCGCTGGACAAGGTGACCGCCGCCGGTGCCGAGGTCATCACCGAGATCGACAAGACCCCGTTCATCGAGGCGATGGTGCCCGTCTACGACAAGTACGTGACCACCCCCGAGAACAAGGACCTGGTCGAACGCATCCGCGCGACCCAGTGACATCACGCCGCCCGCGGACCTCGCGGGCGGCCTTTTCTTTTCCGGGGGATGCGCGATGCGCGAGGGGATGATCAGATTTGCCACGCTGACCGGCGCGGTCGCGCAGGCGGCCTTGTGGCTGGCGGGGATCGGGCTGGTTCTGATGACCGCCTTTGTCTTTGCGCAGGTGTTCTTCCGTTACGTGATGGGGTCCAGCCTGTTCTGGGCCGAACCGGCCGCCGTCATGCTGATGGGCTGGTTCATCTTCCTGGGCGCCGCCGTGGGGGTCAAGGAAGGCTATCACCTGTCGTTCGACGTGGGCCTGATGGTCGTGCCGGAAAGCTGGCGGCCGTGGTTCCACAGCCTGTCCGACGTGGTCGTGACGGCCTTCGGCTTCGGCATGGCGTGGTTCGGCTGGCAGTTGGCGGCGCGCGCGGCCAGCGGCGTGGTGCCGGGCATCGGCATTTCGCGCCTGTGGGATTTCGCGCCGCTGATCGGGGGCGGCATCCTGCTGATGCTGTTTTCGGTCGAACGCATCCTGCGCCGCGCGGCGGGGCTGAAGACGATGCGCTTTGGTGACATGGACGATGCCGCGGACGGCGTCGTCGACGGCGCGCCGGGTGCGGTGCGCGCCGATGACCTTCTGGACGGCAAGGCTGCGCGCCCCCGCGAAAGGACCTGAGATCATGGAATTGTGGATCCTGTTCGGCAGCTTCGTCACGCTGCTGATGATCGGCACGCCGGTGGCCTTCTGCCTGGGCGTGGCCAGTTTTCTGACCGTCCTCTATATGGGGCTGCCGCCGGTGGTGGTGTTCCAGCGCCTGAACAGCGGCATTTCGGTCTTTGCGCTGATCGCGATCCCGTTCTTCATCTTCGCGGGCGACCTGATGGTGCGGGGCGACATCGCCCGGCGCCTGGTGGCGCTGGCCGGTGCGATGGTCGGGCACATGCGCGGCGGGCTGGGCCAGGTCAACATCATGGCCTCGCTGATGTTCGGCGGCGTGTCTGGGTCGGCCGCGGCCGACGCCAGCGCGGTGGGCGGCCTGATGGTCCCGCAGATGAAGGCGCGCGGTTACGACGTCGATTACGCCGTGAACATCACGGTCGTCAGTTCGATCATCGCGCTGATGATCCCGCCCAGCCACAACATGATCATCTACTCCATCGCCGCCGGGGGCCGTCTGTCCATCGCAGACCTGTTCACCGCGGGCATCATTCCAGGCCTGCTGCTGGCGGTATCGCTGATGGTCACCGCCTGGTGGGTCGCGCGCCGGAAGGGCTATCCGACCGAGCCGTTCCCGGGCCTTCGGATGCTGGGCGCGCTGTTCGTGTCCGCGATGCCCGGCCTGATCCTGATCGCGATCATCTTCGGGGGCGTGCGGTCGGGCTGGTTCACGGCGTCCGAATCCTCGAACGTGGCGGTGGTCTATGCGCTGCTGGTGACGGCCCTGGTCTATCGCAGCCTGCCCTGGTCCGAATTCGTCGAGGCGACCAAGGGTGCGGTGCGCACCACCGCCATGGTGCTGCTGGTGATCGGTTGCGCGGCCTGTTTCGGCTGGCTTCTGGCCTATCTGCGCGTGCCGACACAGCTGGTCGAGATCCTGCAAAGCGTGTCCAGCAACCCCATCGTGATCCTGCTGATGATCAACATCGTCCTTCTGATCCTGGGGACGTTCATGGACATGTCGCCGCTGATCGTCATCACAACGCCGATCTTTCTGCCGGTCGCCACCGCCTTCGGCGTCGATCCGGTGCATTTCGGGGTCATCATGATCCTGAACCTGGGGATCGGCCTGTGCACGCCGCCCGTCGGCGCGGTGCTGTTCGTGGGCTGCGCGGTGGGCCGCATCAGCATCTGGCAGGCGATGCGCACGATCTGGCCGTTCTACGGCGCGGCCTTCGCCACGCTGATGCTGGTCACCTATGTCCCGGCGCTGTCGCTGTGGCTGCCCTCCGTGTTCCGCTGATGAAGGTGTCGCAATGACCGATCCCGTCCGCACCGTCCTGGCCCATGCGCCGGATCTGATGGTCGTCCGCTTCGCCTTCGCGGCGGGCGACCGGGGCGCGCTGCACAGCCATCCGCATGTGCAGTCGACCTATGTCCAGTCGGGCCGCTACCGCTTCACCGTCGACGGCCAGCCGTCCGAGGTCGGGCCCGGCGACGCCTTCATCATCCCCTCGGGCGCCGAACACGGCTGCCTGTGCCTGGAGGAGGGTGTGCTGATCGACAGCTTCACCCCCCGCCGCGACGATTTTCTGTGAAAGGACCCCTGATGACGCATGTCGAAACCCGCCACGCGATCCACCCGGACCACGCCCGCGGCATGGACACCGCCCAGCTGCGGCAGCATTTCCTGGTCGAGGGTCTGTTCGCCGCCGGTCAGATCCGCCTGACCTATACGCATTACGACCGCTTCGTGGTTGGCGGTGCGGTGCCGGACGGGGCGCCCCTGACCCTGGACGCCATCGACGAGACCCGCACGCCCAGCTTTCTGGACCGCCGCGAGATGGGCATCGTCAATATCGGCGGGCCGGGCCGGGTGGAGGCCGCGGGGCAGGGCTGGGACATGGCCAATGGCGACGTGCTGTATCTGGGCATGGGCGCGGGGGCGGTGACGTTTTCGGGCGGGGGGCGGTTCTACATCACCTCGGCGCCTGCGCATCGCGCGCTACCGCATCGGCTGATCACCGTCGATCAGGCCAAGAAGGTCGAGATGGGCGCCACCGCGACCTCGAACAAGCGCGTCATCAAGCAGTTCATCCACCCGCTGGTCATGGAAAGCTGCCAGCTGGTGCTGGGCTATACCTCGTTGCAGGAAGGGTCGGTCTGGAACACCATTCCTGCCCATGTCCATGACCGCCGGATGGAGGCATACCTCTATCACGGCATGGCGCCGGAATCGCGGGTCCTGCACCTGATGGGCGAACCGCAAGAGACGCGCCACCTGTTCGTGGCCAACGAACAGGCGGTGCTGTCGCCGACCTGGTCGATCCATTCCGGCGCGGGCATCGGCGAATACACCTTCATCTGGGCGATGGCGGGGGACAATGTCGATTACACCGACATGGACTTCATCCAGCCGGAGGACCTGCGGTGACCCCCTTTTCCCTTGAGGGACGCACAGCCCTGGTCACCGGCGCGAATACCGGCATCGGCCAGGCCATCGCCGTGGCCTTGGCGCAGGCCGGGGCGGACGTGATCGCCAGCGGCCGGCGCGACTGCGCCGAGACGGTGGCGATGATGGGCCAGGTGTCTGACAAGGCGGGGCGGTCGCTGACCTTGGATTTCGCCGATCCGATGGCGGCGCGCGACGTGTTCGCGGACCAGCCCATCGACATCCTGGTGAACAATGCGGGCATCATCCGCCGCGACGATGCGGTCGATTTCACCGAGGCCGATTGGGACGCGGTGATGGACGTGAATGCCAAGGCGCTGTTCTTTACCTGCCAGGCCTTTGCGCGCGCCGCCCTGCCACGGGGAAGGGGCAAGATCATCAACATCGCGTCGCTGCTGTCCTTTCAGGGCGGCATCCGGGTGCCGTCCTATACCGCGTCGAAACATGGCGTGGCGGGGCTGACCAAGCTGATGGCCAACGAATGGGCCGGGCGCGGGCTGAACGTCAACGCCATCGCGCCAGGCTATATCGAAACGAACAACACGCAGGCACTGCGCGCCGATCCCGACCGCAGCCGCGCCATCCTGGAGCGCATCCCCGCAGGCCGGTGGGGTCGCCCCGAGGATATCGCCCAGACCGCCGTGTTCCTGGCCGCGCCCGCGTCCGATTACGTCAACGGCGCGATCCTCAACGTCGATGGAGGCTGGCTTGCCCGCTAGGTTGCACCATACCCCGTCCGCCGCACCCGCGGGCATCGTCCATCTGGGCCTTGGCGCGTTCTTTCGCGCGCATGGCGCCATCTATGTCGAACAGGCCATGGCGGCCTCTGGCGGCGACTGGGGCATCATCGGCGTTTCGTTGCAATCGCCCGGCACGCGCGACCGGCTGGCCCCGCAGGGCTGGGCCTACACCGCGCTGCAGCTGGGACCGGAGGGAGAGACCGCGCAGGTCGTCACCGTGCTGCGCGACGTTCTGGTCGCGCCCGAAAACCCCCAGGCCGTGCTGGACGCGATGACCGCACCCGCGGTGCGGATCGTCAGCCTGACGGTCACAGAAAAGGGCTATTGCCATGAGCCTTCCACGGGGCGGCTGAACGCCGATCACCCCGACATCCGCCACGATCTGGACAATCCGCTGCCCAGATCGGCGCCGGGCTTTCTGATCCGGGCCCTGCAGGCGCGCCGCGCGGCGGGCATCCCGCCCTTTACCGTGCTGTGCTGCGACAACCTGCCGGAAAACGGCCATGTCGTGCGTGGCGTCGTGCTGGACCTGGCGCGACTGATCGACCCCGATCTGGCCGCCTGGATCGAGGCGCAAGGGGCCTTCCCCTCGACCATGGTCGACCGCATCGTTCCGGCCACCACGCCCGCCGATCTGGACCGGGTCGAGACCCTGACGGACCGGCGCGACGAGGCCCCGGTGATGCACGAACCCTTCCGCCAATGGGTTGTCGAGGACCGGTTCTGCAACGGCCGCCCGGACCTGGGCGCGGTCGGCGTGCAGCTGGTCGACGACGTGACGCCGTTCGAGCACATGAAGCTGCGGATGCTGAACGGCACCCATTCCAGCCTGGCCTATCTGGGCTATCTGGCCGGGCACCAGACCATCGCCGACACGATGGCCGACCCGGTGATGGCGCACTTCGTCGACCGTCTGTGGCGGTCCGAGATCATCCCGGCGCTGMCGCCGCCGCCGGGCACCGACCTTGCGGCCTATGCCGACGCGCTCGCGGCGCGCTATGCCAATCCGGCGATCCGTCACCGGACCTGGCAGATCGCCATGGACGGCAGCCAGAAACTGCCGCAGCGCATCCTTGGCACCATCGCCGAAGGCCGCGCCGCCGGGCGGCCCGTACCGGGGCTGACCTTGGCCGTGGCGGCCTGGATGCGCTATGCCTCGGGGCGCGACGATCCGGCGGCGACGGTAGACGGGTTCCTGGCCCTGTCGCAGGTCTTTCCCGCCGTGCTGCACGATGATGCGGGGTTCCGCGCGGACCTGACCGATGCGCTGACCCGGCTGGTGCGTGATGGCGCGCGGGTCGCCGCAAGTGGCTGAACCGCTGGTCCTGAATCCGTCGGACACCGTCGCCATCCTGACCGCGCGCGGCGTGGCGCCTGCTGGACACAAGATCGCCCGCGCGGACATCGCGCGGGGGGCGGCGGTGGTGAAGTACGGGCAGGTCATCGGCTATGCCACCTGCGACATCGTGGCGGGCGACCACGTTCACAGCCACAACCTGGCCTTTGGCGATCACGACCGCGACCAGACCCCCGGCGCCGGGCTTGCGGCCGCGCGGGCGGCTCTTGACCGGCATCGCGGGCGGGAATTGCAGTTTCAGGGCTATCACCGCGACGGCGGACAGGTCGGTACGCGCAACTTCGTGGCGCTGGTGGCGACGGTCAACTGTTCGGCGACGGTCATCCGCCGCGCCGCCGACGAATTGCAGGCCGAGGGCGCGCTGGCCGATTATCCGAATGTCGACGGGGTGGTGGCCTTTGCCCATGGATCGGGCTGCGGGATGGCCGACAGCGGACCGGGCTGGATCGCGCTGCAGCGGGTGCTGACCGGGCATGCCGGGCACCCGAACGTCGGGGCCGCGCTGTTCGTGGGTCTGGGCTGCGAGGTGATGCAGATCGCCCGCATGAAGCAGGAGCTGGGACAGGCCGCGCGCTTTCATGGGCTGACGATCCAGGACAACGGCGGCACCCGCGCGACCATCGACGCCATCAAGGCCCGCGTCCGCCAGATGCTGCCGCAGGTCAATGCGGTGACGCGCGCACCCGCCCCGGCATCGGCCCTGCGGATCGGGCTGCAATGCGGCGGGTCGGACGGATTTTCGGGCATCACGGCCAACCCCGCACTTGGGGTGGCCTGCGATATCCTGGCCGCGCAGGGCGCATCGGTCGTGCTGTCCGAGACGCCCGAGATCCACGGCGCGGAACGCCTGCTGCTGGACCGCGCCGCCGACCCCGCATTGGCCGACCGGCTGCTGGCCCGCCTGCGCTGGTGGGAGGGGTATGCCGCGATGAACGGTGCCTCGCTGGACAACAATCCCAGCCCCGGCAACAAGGCGGGCGGGCTGACGACGATCCTTGAGAAATCCCTGGGCGCGGTGGCCAAGGCGGGCGCCACGCCGCTGAACGCCGTGCTGGATTATGCCGAACCCATCACCGCGCCGGGCCTGAACTTCATGGACACGCCGGGTTACGACCCGGTCTCGGCCACGGGTCAGATCGCCGGGGGGGCGCAGCTGATCGTGTTCACCACCGGGCGCGGATCGGCCTTCGGGTCGAAACCCGCGCCCACCCTCAAGCTGGCGACGAACGATGCGCTGTTCGCCGCAATGCGGGATGACATGGATCTGAACTGCGGCGACGTGCTGTCCGGTGTCAGCCTTGACGACAAGGGCCGCCAGATCGTCGATCTGATCCTGCGCACCGCCTCGGGCCAGGTCACCCGCAGCGAGGCCCTGGGCCTGGGCGACCACGAGTTCCTGCCCTGGCAGATCGGCGCGGTGCTGTAGTCAGCGCCGCGCGGCCTCGACCGCCTGCCGGATCAACGCGCCCGGATGGCGGATCACCTGTCGCCCAAGCGCGTGCCCGGCCCGGATGGCACCGGCGCAATCGGCCCCCGTCAGCCGTGCCGCCAGATAGCCCGCATTGAAGCTGTCGCCCGCGGCGGTGCTGTCGACCGGGGTCTCGACGCTGAGATCGTCGATGTGGCCCGCACCATCGCGCCCGCCGAACCGGATCGGCCCACCGCCATTCTTGACCACCACCTGGCCCGCGCCCAGGGCCAGATAGCGGTCCAGCGTCGCCTGCGGATCGGCATCGCCGAACAGCGCGGCCTCGTCGTCGAAGCTGGGCAGGACCAGATCCGCGCGGCCGGCAGCGTCCTGCGTGACCGCACGCATGGTGTCCACGTCGGCCCACAGGCGCGGCCGCAGGTTGGTGTCGAAGACGACCGTGGTGCCGGCCTGCCGCGCCCGGTCCAGCGCCTGCAGCAGGCCGATGCGCCCCTGCGGGGGCAGGATCGCCAGCGTGATCCCCGACAGATAGGCCATTGCGCAGCCCTGCAGGGCCGCGTGCAGCAGGGTCGGGTCGTCGGCCAGCCGCCGCGCCGCGGACGTGTCGCGCCAGTAGGAGAAGCTGCGTTCCCCGTTCGTCAGGCTGATCGCATAGAGGCCGATCTCGGCATCGGGCTGACGGGTGACATGGGCGGTGCCCAGCCCTTCGGCCCGCAGGAACTCGACCATCCGGGTCGAAAAGTCGCCCGTGCCGACCCGCGTCAGATAGTCGACCTGCCAGGCGTCGTCCAACAGGCGGCGCAGATACCAGGCCGTGTTCAGCGTGTCGCCGGCAAAGCCCATCCGCCACAGGTCCGGATCGGGGGCACGCGACATCTCGACCATGGCCTCGCCGATGGACAGGATGCGGATAGGGTCGGCTTGCGGCATGCTTCGGGACCTTTCAGTCGGTGAAATAGTCGGGATGCGCCGCGGCCATCTGCGGCAGTTCGGTCAGCATCTGGCGCAGATGCGTGCGGATGGCATCTTCGGCGCCATCGGCGTCGCCGGCCTGCAGCGCGGTCAGTACGGCACGGTGCTGGGCGATGGTCTGGCTGCGGTCGAAGACGCGCATCGACAGGTGCCGCAGGCGGTTCATCTGGGCCTTGAGCCGTTCCAGATCCTGCCAGACGGCGCCCTGATCCGCCGCCAGGGCCATGGCCCGGTGGAACCGGTCGTCCGATTCGATGAACCCCGGCACGTCGCCTTCGACATCGCATCGTTCCTGCACGGCCAGTTCGGCGGCCATCGCGGTCAGGTCGGGGCGGGTGGCGGCCACATGGCGGGCCAGGTCGCTTTCCACCGCCTCGCGGATGAAGCGCGCCGACAGGACCGCCCGCATCGAGATGCGCCCGATATAGGTGCCCCGTTGGGGCAGCACCTCGGCCAAGCCATCGGCGGCAAGCCGGATGAAGGCCTCGCGCACGGGTTGGCGCGACAGGTTGACCTGGGCCGCGATCTCGGTCTCCGACAGGCGCGTGCCCGGCAGCAGGTCGCCGCGCAGGACGCAGCGGTACAACCAGTCATGGACCTGCTGGGCGGTCGTGGCAGTGCGGATCGGAATCATGTCAGGCCCTTTTCTGCAAATTTATACCATACTTCCATACCAGTAAAGGGCATCGGCCGGTCGATAGCATTTTAGGAAGGATTCGCTGCCAGATTGGCGCGGCGGGCGTCAAGATCAAGCGACACCGCAACCCCGACCAACCTTGTCGAAGGCAGTCCCATGAAGATCGCAGCCCTCTCCCTTTTGCTTGCGCTAGCAGGTCCGGCGTTGGCCGACGATCCGTTGCTGACCGTGGTCGGCCCGGACCGTACGCAGACCTATGACCAGGCGGCGCTTCAGGCGTTTGGGCCGGTCAGCTTTGCCACCTCGACCATCTGGACGGAGGGGCAGCCGGCCTTCACCGGGGTCCCGCTGCAGGCGATCCTGACCGATGCGGGCATCGATGAGGGCACGGTCTCGGCCGTGGCGATCAACGATTACGCGGTGCAGATTCCCGTGGACGAGGTGACGGCGGATTATCCCATCGTCGCGTTCCAGCAGGACGGGCAGGCGATGTCCGTGCGCGACAAGGGGCCGCTCTGGGTCATCTATCCCTATGACTCCGATCCTGCGCTGCAGTCCGAAGTGACCTATGCCCGCAGCATCTGGCAGCTGGTCCGGATCGAGGCCGTGAGGTGATCAACGCGGTGGGCACCGACCTGCATCCCCCGCGCATCGCGCGGGCGGTCAGGATGATGCCCGCCTTCTTCGGTTGCGTGATCCTGGCCCTGGGGCTGGTCGTCTGGCTGCTGCAGGTCGATGCGCGCCGTCAGATCGACGAGATGGGGACCGCCGCCACGGACAACACCCAATGGTTCCTGGCCCAGTCCGAGGTCGAGGTGCTGGCCCTGCAGCGTGCCGCGCTGCTGCTGGCCACGCCCGGTGCCGGCGCGGATCAGGCACGGGATCTGCGGCAGCGGTTCGACATCTTCTATTCGCGCATCCAGACGCTGCAGCAGGGGCGGACCTATGACCACCTGCGCGCGGAACCCGGCATCTCGACCGCGCTGATGGCGATCCAGTCCGGGCTGGACGCCGCCGTGCCGGTGATCGACGGCGATGACGCGGGACTAATCGCGGGGCTGCCCCGGATCATGCCCATCGTCGACGCCTCCGTGCCCCTGGTCAGGCAGGTGTCGCTGGAGGGGGTGCGGCTTTTCGCCGAAAAATCCGCGCTGCGCCGCGAAGGTGTGGCCCGCGCATTGACCACCCTGTCGCTGCTGGTCGTTCCGTTGTTCATGGTGCTGGCGGGCAGCGTCGTGGTCCTGGCCGCGATGGTGCGCAGCGCAGGCGAACGAAACCGCCGCATCGCCGCGGTCAGCAATCGCCTGAATTCGCTGTTCGAGGCGTCGATCGATGCAATTCTGGTGGCGCGCCCCGATGGGCGGATCCTGGGCTTCAACGCCGCAGCACAGCGCATCTACGGATATGACCGGGCCGAGGCCGTGGGCGCCGACGTCGTCGACCTGCTGACCCCGCACGACCGGCGTGCCAAGGTGCGCGAGGTTCTGGCCCGGGTCCGTGACGGCACCACCCGCCCGCGCGCCGGCGGGCCCGATATCATGCAGACCGCCGCCCGGCACAAGTCAGGCCGGATCATCCCCGTCGAACTGTCCATGTCGGTCGCCCGAGGAGAGGACGGACCGCTGGTGGTCGCCTTCGTGCGCGACGTGTCCCGACGCGCGGCCGAGGAGGCCGAACTGATCGAGGCCCGTGACCGCGCCGTCGCGGGCGAACAGGCCAAGACGCGCATGATCGCCGTGATGAGCCATGAGATGCGGACCCCCCTGAACGGCATTCTGGGCTTGCTGGACCTGCTGAGCCTGACCGAACTGGACGACCGCCAGCGCCAGTACGTCGCCGCGATGGAGCATTCCGGCCGCATGCTGCTGGGCCATGTCAACGATGTGCTGGACACCTCGCGGGCGCGCAGCGGTCAGTTGGTTCTGGCCCGGAACCCGGTCGACCTGCGCAGCTTGGTCGATTCGGCGATCCTGGGTCTGCAGACGCAGGCACAGGCGGCGGGCAACCAATTGATGGCGGTATATTCCGGCGACGATATGGCGCCGGTCCTGGGCGATGCGGCGCGGCTGGAACAGATCGTCGTGAACCTGGTCGGCAACGCCATCAAGTTCACCGAGAACGGACATATCACCGTGCTGGTCGATACGTCGGGGCCACCGGGACACGTCACGTTGCGCGTGACCGATACGGGTATTGGCATCCCCGCAGGCGATCTGGACAGGATCTTCGATGCGTTCGTCACGTTGGGTTCGACCTTCGACCGCAAGGTAGAGGGGACGGGACTTGGTCTCAGCATCGTCAAGGGCCTGGTCGATGCCATGGGCGGAAAGATCACGGTCTCAAGCCAGCCGGGCAGGGGGACCGCGTTCCGGATCATGCTGCCTCTGGAGCCTGCGCCCGTTGCGCCCGACACGGTGCCCCAGCAGGCGGTGGCCAGTCCGGACTGTCCCGGCCTCAGCATTCTGATGGTCGAGGACAATGCCATCAACCGTCTGGTCGCCCGCGAGATGCTGCGCCGCCAAGGATGCGAGGTGACCGAGGCCGAGGATGGCCTTGCCGGCGTCGCCGCCGCCCAACAGCGCCGGTTCGACCTGATCCTGATGGATATCAGCATGCCCCGCATGAACGGCATCGACGCGGCCCGGCGCATTCGCGCGGGTGACGGCCCCAACCGCGACTGCCCCATCGTGGCCCTGACGGCCCATGCCATGCCAGCGGATCTGGCAAGCTTTCGTCAGGCCGGGATGGACCGGTCGCTGGTCAAGCCGCTCAGCCGGGCGGCGCTCAATGCGCTGTTGCAGGCGGTGCGTCCCGCGGGTCCGTTGCCGCAGGCGTGATCGGCCGCGTGCCCCTGCATCTGTTGCAGAATCTCCGGGGTGGGCCGTCAACCTTGCGGCGGGGGCTTGGGGGAAGGCACGCGCGGGGCTATTGTCGCTGAAAAGGCCAATACAAGCACGAGGCAGCAGCATGTCCACGAATCGTCCCTTCGGCGACCGAAGAACCTTCCTTCAGGGTCTTGCGGCGACGGGCGTCCTGATCCCCGCCATGGCCTATGGCCAGGAAAACCCGGGACCGCAGCGCAACCAGTCGTCGTTCCGCGCGCGGCATTGGCAGGATTTCTATCCGTCCTTGGGCAAGGGGGTTCTGCTGGCCGACGTGACCTCGCGCGCGGTGCATTTCTGGTCGGGTGACGAAAGCGTGCATTTCGTCTTTCCCTGCGCGATCCCGATGACAGACGAACTGACCCGCCGCGGCCAGACCGAGATCGTGCGCAAGGTCGCCAACCCGCCCTGGACGCCCACCCCCAGCATGCGCGTCAAGGATCCGACCCTGCCGCAGCGGGTCGAGGGGGGCGCGCCCGAAAACCCGCTGGGTAAGTTCGGCCTGTACCTGGGCTGGCCGGCCTATCTGGTCCACGGCACCCATGACACGCGCAAGATCGGGCGGCGGTCGTCGTCGGGCTGCTATGGCTTGTATAACGAGCATGTCGAAAAGCTGTATGCGGTCGCAGAGATCGGCACACAGGTGACGGTGTTCTGATCGCCAGGGCGGGGCGCATGGCGCCCTGCCTTTCAACCGTGGTGGATCGCGATGGTTTTGGTGCGGGTGAAGCCGTACAGCGCCTCGAACCCCTTTTCGCGACCATGCCCCGACTTGCCAATGCCGCCGAAGGGCAGCTCGACTCCGCCCCCCGCGCCATAGTTGTTGATGAAGACCTGGCCGCAGTTCAGCCGGCCCGCCAGGCGCAGCTGTCGCGCCCCGTCGCGGGTCCAGATGCCGGCGACCAGCCCGTAATCGGTGCCGTTGGCGATGCGAAGGGCCTCTGCCTCATCGGCAAAGGGCATCATGACCTGCACCGGGCCAAAGATCTCCTGCTGGGCCAGGGTGTGATCGGGGGGTACGTCCGCAAACAGCGTGGGTCGCACGAAATGGCCGCCGGCCGCCGCGTCAGGATGCAGGCGCCCTTGCGCCGCCAAGGTCAGTTCGCGGGTGCCAAGATCGATGAAATCCTGCACCAGTCGCCTCTGGCGCGCCGACACCAGCGGACCCAGGTCGTGGCTGTCGGGCGCCGGTCCGGCCACAAGCCCGTTGAAGATGTCGGACATGCGGCGACGCACCTCGTCGTAGACACCGGCCTGCACCAGGACGCGCGACGCGGCCGAACAGGTCTGCCCGGCATTCTGCATGCAGGCCCCGACCAGAACCGGGATCGCCCGGTCCAGGTCAGCATCGTCAAAGACGATCTGGGGCGACTTGCCCCCCAGTTCCAGCGTTACGGGCACGGCGTTGGCCGCCGCCGCGCGCTGAATGCCGGCCCCGGTCCCTACCGAGCCGGTGAAGGACAGATGATGCACGCCCCGATGTGCGGACAGCGCCGCGCCCACCTCGGCCCCCAGGCCGGTCACGACGTTCAACGCGCCGGGGGGCAGACCCGCCTGATGGGCGATCTGCGCAAAGACCAGGGCCGAGAGCGACGCATCCTCGGCCGGCTTCAGCACCACGGCATTGCCCGCGGCAAGCGCCGCCGCGACGGCCCGGCCCAGGATCTGCATGGGATAGTTCCATGGGATGATGATCCCGCAGACGCCATGCGGCTCGCGCAACGTATAGGCGGTATAGCCCTGCTGATAGGGAATCGTGCTGCCCATCAGCTTGTCCGCCGCACCGCCGTAGAATTCCAGATAGCGGGCCAGGGCCACCGAATCGCGGCGCGACTGGTCCAGCGGCTTGCCTACGTCCAGCGTCTCGATCATCGCAAGATCCTCGGCCCGGTCCAGGACCAAGGCGGACATCCGCGTCAGGATGCGCCCGCGGTCGGTGGCGGTCAGCGCCCCCCAGGGGCCGTCCAGGGCGGCGCGGGCGGCGGCGATGGCGGCATCGACATCGGCCGGGGTGCCGCGACCGATCACCCCGATGGTATCGCCGGTCGACGGATCCTCGACCGGCAGGGTGCCGCCCCGGGGTCGGGTCCAGTGGCCATCCACGAAGATCAGGCTGGTGTCGATGCGGGTCAGATCGTCGATGATCATGCTGCAGTCCTGTGGTCGGTGGAAAAATTGCGTCCGGTCACCTTGTGGCCCGGACGGCCAGCGCCCAAGCTGGCCCCCCGGCAGGACAGGAGGAGACGATGGACAAGATGACGGTCGGCATGGTGGGCGTGGGTCTGATGGGCCACGGCATCGCGCGAAACATTGCGGCCAAGGGGTGGCCGCTGCTGTTTCTGGATCATCCCGGCAACCAGCCGGTCGGTGACCTGACGGCGCTTGGTGCGCGCCGCGTCGACAGGCTGGAGGCCTTGGCGGAATGCCGCGCGGTCATCCTGTGCCTGTCCGGCACCCCCCAGGTCGAGGATGTGCTGCTGGGCGCGGGCGGTCTGCTGGCCGCGATCCGTCCGGGCACCGTGATCGTCGACTGTTCGACCGCGATCCCGGCATCGACCCTGCGCCTGGCGGGGCTGACGCGCGAGGCGGGCGGGGAATTCATGGACGCGGCCATGACCCGCACCCCGAAGGAGGCTGAGGAAGGCCGCCTGAACCTGCTGGTGGGCGCGGACGGTGATCTGTTCAACCGCATGCGCCCCCTGCTGGGCACGTTCGCCGAGAACATCTTTCACGCGGGCGACGTCGGCGCGGGCCATACGCTGAAGCTGCTGCACAACTTCGTCTCGATCGGCTGTGCGACCCTGATCAGCGAGGCCGCGGCCTGTGCGCGGCAGGCGGGCATCCGTGACGCGACCTTTGTCGACGTGCTGTCCAAGGGCGGCGGGCACGGTGCCGCGCTGGACCGGATCGCGCCCTTCCTGCTGTCGGGGGACACGTCGGGAATGCGCTTTTCGGTCGGGAATGCGGCCAAGGACCTGTCCTATTACCGGCAGCTGTCGCGGGACGTGGGCGCCGCGCATGACGCGGCAGATGGCGTCGGAGCAGCCCTGGACGGGCTGGCCCAAGGCGGTTTCGCCGACAGCTATCTGTCGGAAGCCGCGGCCCTGTTTTCCCCGCAGGACAAGCCCTCGCACGACTAGCCCGTGACCACGGGCCAGGGGCGTGCGGGCGGGGCGATCCGTTCCCACGCCCGCGCGGCGCGCAGTACGCCCAGGTCGTCGAACCGGTGGCCCGCGATCTGCAACCCGATGGGCACGCCGTTCCGGTCATGGCCGCAGGGCACGCTGATCGCCGGTTGTTCGCCGATGTTGAAGGGGGCGGTAAAGCCGATATGCTGCATCGCGCGGGTCACGTCGTTGTCGGCGGGATAGGCCCAATCCGCCGGAAAGCTGACATTCGGAGAGATGGGCGACAGGATCAGGTCCAGATCAGCCATGGCCTGCGTGGTGCGACGACGGATCTCGACCGTGGCGCCATAGCTGCGCCAGACGTCCTCTCCGGACCGGCCCAGACCCGATTCTGCCCATTCCCGCACCAGCGGCAGGATCCGGGCCCGCTGTTCGGGCGATAGCGCCAGCACGTCCAGCCCGGCCCGCGTGCGCCAAAAATCATCCAGGCCCTGCAGCAGGTCGGGAGTCATCCACGGATCGATGGGCCGGATGATGGCACCAGCCTGTTCGAACAGGGCCGTCGCGGCGGTCACGGCGTCGCTGACCTGCGGGTCGACCGCCATGCCGCAGCCAGCGTCCATCAGCAGGCCGACGCGCAGCCCTTTCAGGTCGCGGTCCAGGTCCATCCAGTCGATCGTGGCGGGTGGCAGGGACATGTGGTCGCGCCCGTCGGGCTGGGACAGCACCGCCATGGCCATCGCGGCATCGGTGACGGTCCGCGTCATCGGTCCCGCCGCGCGCCCCATGAAGGGCGGGTCGATCGGCACGCGCCCCAGGCTGGGCTTCAGCCCCACCAGCCCGCACCATGCGGCGGGCAGCCGGATCGATCCGCCGATATCGGTCCCCAAGTGGATCGGCCCATAGCCCGCAGCCCCTGCCGCTCCCGCCCCCGCGCTGGAACCGCCGGGGTTCATGGCGGTGTTCCACGGATTGCGCGCCAGCCGGTGAAAGCTGGACAGGCCCGACGACAGCATCCCGAAATCGGGCATGGTCGTGCGTCCCAGAAAGACCGCCCCTGCCTCACGCATGCGGGCGGCGGGGGGCGCGTCCTCGGCGCGCGGTGTCATGTCGCTGACCGCGGTGCCAAGGGGCATGGGCACGCCGCGGGTGGCGATGTTCTCCTTGATGGTGATGGGCACGCCGTCCAGCGACACGCCGCCCACCGTCAACGGCGCGCCGCGGCGCCAGCGGTCCTCGGATGCGCGGGCGGCCTCCAGCGCCAGGTCGTGATCGACGGTCCACATCGCGTTCAGCACCGGCTCGCAGGCGTCGATGCGGTCCAGGACGGCGCGGGTCACCTCGACCGGGGACAGGCTGCGCTCGGCAAAGCCCGCGGTCATCGCGGCGGCGGTCAGGTCGGCAAATGCGGTCATGGGGTCCTCAGATGATCCGGGTCAGCAGGCCCGCGGCCAGGCGCGCACGCTCGGGCAGGCTGTCGATCTCGATATGTTCGTCCAGCGTATGCAGGCCGCGGCCGCGCACGCCGATGCTGTCCAGCGTCGGCACGCCCATCGCGCCGGTGAAGTTGCCGTCCGACCCGCCGCCCGACCGGTCCGAGGACAGCTCGAACCCGATCTGCGCCGACAGGTCGCGCGCGAGGTCATACAGCGCCATTGTGCCCGGCTGCGGCTCCCAGACCGGGCGGGTGACGCCGCGGGTGACGGTGAATTCCACCCCGTCCCGTTCGCCCTGCAGCGCCAGCATGGCCGCAACGCCGCGGTCCAGGTCGGCTTGCGTCTTGGCCATGGACAGGACCTCGGCCCGGCATTCCGAGGCCACGCAGTTCACCCATTGCCCGGCATGGATCACGCCCACGGAAAAGGTGCAGTCCTCGGTGGTCATCGCCTCGATCTCCAGGATGCGGCGAGCCATGGCGGTGATAGCCGACCGCCCGTCCTTCAGCGCCCAGCCCGCATGGCTGGGCCGGCCATGGGTCAGCAGGTCGAACCGCGCGATGGCGTATCGCCCGATCACCGCGCCCCCGTCGGGCAGCGCGGGTTCGGGCAGCAGCACGGCGCGCTGGCCGCGGGCGGCATCCTCGATCAGCCCGCGGGTGGCGGGGGTGCCGACCTCCTCGTCGGGGGTGAACAGGAACGTGACCGGCAAGGGCGTGGTCAGCCCGGCCCGCGCGATCTGGCGCATCGCCTCCAGAAAGACGTAATTGCCGCCCTTCATGTCCATGATGCCCGGCCCCCAGGCCTTGCCGTCCTGGACGCGGAAGGGCAGCTTCTCCAGCGTGCCCAGGGGATGGACCGTGTCCATGTGCCCCGACACCAGGATGCCCGGCTTGCCCTGGTCGGCATGCGGGAAGGTCGCGCGGATCGAGGTGCCGAAGCCCTTGGTGCCCGGCACCGTCTCGACCGTGGCACCGATCGCGGACAGATCGCGCGCGGCCAGGTCCATCATCCGGCTGACGGCGGCGGCGTCCCAGGTCGGGCTTTCGCATTCGATCCAGGGGCGCAGGCCCGTCAGCATCTCCTCCGCGTCGAAGGGCAGATCCAACGCGCTCATGCCGCCACCGGCAGGCGGCGTTCGATCAGCCGGGCATAGATCGACGCGCCGACCGGCAGGATGCCCTCGTCCAGCACGAAGCCCGGATTGTGCAGGGGCACAGTGCCCGCATGGCCCAGGTTGCCATAGGCGCCGGGGACCTGCTGCAGCATGTCGGCGAAATCCTCGGACCCGGTGAAGGGCTGGGAATCGTCGCGCACATTGTCCGCGCCCAGCACGTCGGCCGCGGCCTGGGTCCAGGCGTCCGACAGGTCGGCATCGTTCACCAGCACGTCGAAGATCTCGCGGAACTCGCAGGTGATCCGCAGGTCGAAGGCCTGTGCGGCACCCTCGCAGATGGCGCGCATCCGCGCCTGCATCAGGTCGCGGACCTCGGGGCGGAAAAAGCGGATCGTGCCGGCAAGGGTCGCGGTCTCGGGCACCACGTTATAGGCGCTGCCTGCATGGATCTGGGTCACCGACAGCACGGCCTGATCCAGCGGCGCGACGTTGCGGCCCAGGATCGTCTGGAACTGCCCGACCAGCCCCGATGCCGCGACCAGCGCGTCGCGCGACTGCTGCGGCATGGCGGCATGGCTGCCCTTGCCCGTCACGGTGATGTCGAAGAAGGACGCCCCCGCCATGGCCGGCCCCTTGCACAGCGTCGCGCGGCCCGGCCGGCCGGTCGGCTGGTTGTGCATGCCATAGACCTCGTCGACCGGAAAGCGCTGGAACAGCCCGTCGGCGATCATGGCGCGGGCGCCGCCCAGACCCTCCTCGGCGGGCTGGAAGATCAGGACCGCGGTGCCGTCGAAATTGCGCGTCCGCGCCAGATACTGCGCGGCGCCCAACAGCATGGTCGTGTGCCCGTCATGGCCGCAGGCATGCATCCTGCCGGCCCGGGTCGAGGCATGGGGCAGCCCCGTCGCCTCCTGGATCGGCAGCGCGTCCATGTCGGCATGCAGACCGATGCGCCGGTTGCCCTGGCCCCGGCCATGCACGATGCCCACGACACCGGTCCTGCCCACGCCCTCGTGAACCTCGTCCACGCCCCATTCGCGCAGCTTGGCCGCGACGACCGCGCTGGTGCGGACCTCCGCCATGCCGATCTCCGGGTGCGCGTGCAGGTCGCGGAAGATCTCGGTCAGTTCCGGGACGGCGGCATCGATCTCAGGCAGGTTCGGCATGTCTCACCTCTGGCATGGCACGGAAGTTCTGGAAGTCCCATGACCGGCCGGGGGCGGCCTCGATCAGGGCGCGGGTATAGGGATGGGCGGGGGCGGCCAGCACCTCGCCCGCGGGGCCGTGTTCCACGACGGCGCCGCGTTGCATGACGATCACCTCGTCGCAGATCTGGGCGGCGACGCGCAGATCGTGGGTGATGAAGACGATGGCGATGCCCAGGTCGCGCTGCAGCTGGTCCAGAAGGTCCAGCACCTGCGCCTGCACCGACACGTCCAGCGCCGACACGGCCTCGTCCGCGACCAGCACGTCAGGGCGCATCATCACCGCGCGGGCGATCGCGATGCGCTGCCGCTGCCCGCCCGAGAACTGGTGCGGATAGCGGGCCAGCGCGTCGGCGGGCAGGCCCACGACGCCCATCAGGCGCGCGGCCTCGGCCATCGCGTCCGCACGGCTGGTGCCATAGTTCAATGGCCCTTCGATCAGGCTCTCGCCGATGGTCCAGCGCGGGTTCAGTGACCGCATCGGGTCCTGGAACACCACCTGCAGCTTCTGGCGGTGCGGGCGCAACGCGCCGCGTGACAGGCCCGCGATGTCGGCATCGTCCAGCAGGATGCGCCCCGAGCTGGGGTCGATCAGCCGCATGATGCAGCGCGCGACGGTGGACTTGCCGGACCCGCTCTCGCCGACGATCCCCAAGGTGCGGCCGCGCGACAGGGCGAAGGTCACGTCCTTGGCGGCATGCGCTTGCGGAAGCTTCCGCAGGATGCCGCCGCCGCCATAGATCTTGTTCAGCCGCTCGACCCGCAGGACGGCATCCGCCGCCTGGGGCCGGGCTTCGCGGGGCGACAGGCTGGGCACGGCCTTCAGCAGCTTGCGGGTATAGTCCGCCTGCGGGCTGCGCAGCAGCGTCTCGACCGCGCCGTGTTCGACGATCTCTCCCTGCTTCATGACATAGACGGTGTCGGCGATCTCGGCGACGACGCCCATGTCGTGGGTGATGAACAGCACCGCCGTGCCGTGGCCCTTCTGCAATTCGTCGATCAGCGCCAGGATCTGCTTCTGCGTGGTCACGTCCAGCGCGGTCGTGGGTTCGTCCGCGATCAGCAGGACGGGTTCCAGAACCAGCGCCATCGCGATCATGATCCGCTGGCGCTGGCCGCCCGACAGCTGATGCGGATAGCTGCGGAAGATGCGCTCGACATCGGGCAGATGGACCTGCTCCATGATTGCCACGGCGCGACGGCGGCGTTCCGCGGCGGGCAGGTCGGTGTGCAGCTCCATCACCTCCATGATCTGGTCGCCCACGCGCAGGACCGGGTTCAGCGCGGTCATGGGCTCTTGGAAGATCATCGCGACGCGGGCCGCGCGCAGGTCGCGCATCTCGGCCTGTGTCAGGGGCAGCAGGTCGCGGCCCTGCAACTGGATCGTGCCCCCCGCGACGCGCAGCGCGTCAGGCAGCAGCCCCATGATCGCCAGCGAGGTGACGGATTTCCCCGACCCGGATTCGCCCACCAGGCAGACGGTCTCGCCGGCGCGGATGGTCACGTCGATGCCCTTGAGGACCGCGGGGTTTCCCGGCGTCTCGGGCAGGGTCACGGTCAGGTCGCGGGCCTGCAGCACCACGTCGGCCGCGTCGAAATTGCGTGTCTTGAACTGCATCAGCCTGCCCTTTTCTTCAGCCGCGGGTCCAGCATGTCGCGTGCCGCATCGCCCAGAAGGTTGATCGACAGGATGCACAGGGATAGCGCAATGCCCGGATAGAGGATCAGCTCCGGCTTGATGCGGAAGAACAGCCGACCCTCGGCCATGATGTTGCCCCAGGTGGGGGTCTCGGTGCTGACGCCTGCGCCCAGGAAGGACAGGATCGCCTCGGTCAGGATGGCGCTGGCCAGGATGTAGGTGCCCTGCACGATCAGGGGCGCGGTGGTGTTCGGCACCAGGTGGCGTACCAGGATCTTGCGCATCGGTGTGCCAAGCGCGATCGCGGCCTCGACATAGGGTTCCTCGCGCGCGGAGAGGACCACGGCGCGGACCAGGCGCACGACGCGGGGGATCTCTGGGATGGTGATCGCGGCGATGACCGATCCGACCGACGGGCCGTTCAGCGCCACTAGCGCGATGGCCAGCAGGATCGAGGGGATCGCCATAAGCGCGTCCATCGCCCGCATGATGATCGCGTCCGCCGTGCGGAAGAAGCCCGCGATCATGCCGATGATCAGACCCAGCAGGACCGACACCACCGCCGTGGCGATGCCGATGATCAGCGATAGCTGTCCGCCGATCAGCACGCGGCTGAAGATGTCGCGGCCGAAATTGTCGGTGCCAAGGGGATGGCCCTCGATCGGGGCCTGCAGGCGGGCCATGGGGTTCATCGCCAGCGGGTCGTGCGGTGCGATCCAGCCCGCCAGCAGCGTCAGGACGACGATGACGGCCAGCACCAGCGCCGCGATCTTGCTGCCTGCGCCCAGATGCGGCAGGCGCAGCGCGCGCAGGACCGGCTGCATCGCCGAGGTCGGTTGCGGTACCTGTGCCATCAGTAACGGATCCTTGGGTCAAAGAGGCTGTAGCTGAGGTCGATCAGCAGGTTCACCAGCACATAGAGAAAGCTGGTCAGCAGGATCATCGCCTGGATGACCGGATAGTCGCGGGCCAGGATCGCATCGACCGTCAGGCGGCCGACGCCGGGGATGTTGAAGACGGTCTCGGTCACCACCACGCCCCCGATCAGCAGGGCAAAGCCGGTGCCGATCACGGTCAGGATCGGGACGGCCGCGTTCTTCAGCGCGTGGCGGAACAGGACGGTGCGTTCCGGGGCCCCCTTGGCGCGTGCGGTGCGGATATAGTCTTCGCCCAGCACCTCCAGCATGTTGGCCCGCGTCATGCGCGCGATCAGCGCGACATAGATGGTGGACAGCGTCAGCGCGGGCAGGAACGCATTTGACAGAAACCCGCCCAGGCCCGACGACAGGGGCGTGTATCCCTGCACCGGGAACCAGCCCAGCTGCAGCGAGAAGACCAGGATGAACAGGTATCCGATCACGAAGACCGGCACCGAAAATCCCAGGACCGAGAAGGTCATCACCGCGTAATCGGCCATGCTGCGATGCTTCCACGCGGCCAGCACGCCCATCGGCACGGCGATCGCGACCGACATCACGATGGTCAGCACCGCGATGGACAGGGTCGGCGCGATGCGGTCGGCAACCATCGTGGCCACCGGCGTGTTCGAGATCAGCGACACGCCCAGATCGCCCCGCAGCAGCTGTCCGACCCAGGTCACGAACTGGATGTGCAGCGGGTCGTTCAGGCCCATGGCCTCGCGGATGCGCTCCAGCTGGGCGGGGGTCGCCATGTCGCCCGCGATGATCGCGGCCGGGTCGCCCGGCGTCAGGCGCAGCAGCAGGAAGACGAAGACGGCGACCAGCAGCATCACCGGAATGACGGCCAGAATGCGCCGCAGGATGTACCCCAGCATCAGGTTTCTCCGATCAGGTGGGTGGGGGGCAGCGGGACCGCCCCCTGCTTTCGATCACTTGGACTTCTGCAGGCCCCAGAAGACCGGCACGGGCGAGTTGATCATCTCGGTGATCGTGGTGCGGCGGGCCTGCGGCAGGGTGTACTGACCGAGGGGGATCAGCAGGCCGTTCTCAAGGGCATGGGCCTGAATCTTCTCGGCGACCGCGGCCTGGGCTGCGGCGTCGGGGGCGTCGATGAACTCTTCCTTGAGACCCTCGATGGTCTCGTCGGTGGGCCAGCCGAACCAGGCATCGTCGCCGCGTCCGTTCAGCATCGGGTTCGAGATCGGGTTCGAGATCTCCGGCMCCATCCAGTTTGTGATGAACACGTTCCAGCCCCCCTCGGCCGGGGCCGCCTGGCTGGCGCGGCGGGTGACCAGCGTCTGCCAGTCCATCGGCTGCAGCTCGACCTGGAACCCGGCCTCGCGCAGCATCTGCGACACGACAACGGGCTGGGTGGCCAGCGCCACCATGTCGGTGGGCGCCATCAATACGACCGGCGTGCCGTCATAGCCCGCCTGTTCCAGCAGCGCCCGCGCCTCCTCGGCGCCGCCGCCCTGGGTCAGGGTTTCGGTGCCGGTCGCGTTCTCCAGTGGTGTGCCGCAGCCCAGGATGGCGCCGCAGACCGAATAATATTCGGGGTTGCCGACCATCGCGGCCAGGACCGGTTCCTGGGTGATCGCTTTGATGGCCGCCTGGCGGACCTGGACGTTGTCGAAGGGCGGGTGCAGGAAGTTCATCCGCGTCATCGTCTGCATGCCGGTCGGCTCGCGCGTTTCGACGACGATGTTCGGATCACCCTCCAGCAGCGGGATCAGGTCGACCTGCATCGCCTCGATATAGTCGATCTCTCCGCCCGACAGCGCGTTCACGGCGGTCTGGACGTCGGGCATGTTGACCCATTCGACGCGGTCAACATTGACGACCTTGCCGCCGGCCATCCAGTCGGCGGGTTCGTCGCGCGGCACGTATTCGTCGAACTTCTCGTAGACGACCATCAGCCCCGGCTGGAACTCCGCCTCGACAAAGCGGAACGGCCCCGAGCCCACGTATTCGGTGATCGCCTCGTCGGCCGAGGTCTCGGCCACGCGGGCGGGCATGATGAAGGGGGGCAGGGCCGACTGCTTGGACAGCACGTCCAGCATCGGCACGAAGGGTTCGGTCAGCGTCCAGGTGATCGTCTTGTCATCGGTCGCGTCAAGGCTGGCGGTGCGGTCCATGATGACCTGTCCGCCCGCGTCCTTCTGCCCCCACCGCTGCAGCGAGGCCACGGCATCGGCCGCCGTCACCGGCGCGCCGTCATGGAAGGTTAGCCCGTCGCGCAGCGTGAAGGTATAGGTCAGCTGATCGTCCGAGATGGTCCAGTCGGCCATCTGCGGCTGCGGCTGGAAGTCGGAATCCTGCGCGATCAGCACGTCGTAGATCATGTAGGCGTGGTTGCGCGTGATGTGGGCGGTGGTGATCACGGGGTCCAGCACGCGCAGGCCGGAATGCATCACGGCCTTGACGGTGGTCTCGGCCCAGGCCGCGCCTGTCAGCATGGTCGAGGCCAGAAGCGTGGCAGCCAATTTCTTGAGCATGGTGTCCTCTCTGTTGAACGGGTCCGCGGGGTGATCTTGGCGTCAGCCTTGCGCGGGGGGTGTGAAGGGTGCGCCGCTCGGCTCCAGCCGGATGCCGGGGGCAAGGTTGCGAAAGGGCAGGCTGGCCGGGCTGACGGGCATGGGCCCGGGCGCGGCGCAGGTCAGGATCGCCGCCGCGATGGGGGCGAAATCGGCACGGAAATGGTTCGAGCTTTTTACGACCAGGATGGCCTGCTCCTCGGGAACGATCCCCAGGAAGCGGAACATCTGCCGATCCGCCATCTGCGCCTTTTCCGACGCGACGGCGACCCGCACGCCCCCGATGCTGAGGCAGGCCGACGGCCCAAGCGCCAGATGCGCGCCGCCATAGAACGGGCCCGTGGCATAGCAGGCCCCGCTGGACAGCGCGTCCACCGTGAACCGGCCCTGAAATGGCGCATCGCCCGGAATGCCGGACCGACCGCCCAGGGCCAGATCGATGGTCGCGCCCACCCCCGCGTCATGGGCCGCCGCCGCCGCCTCCGGATCGATGATCAGTCCGATGGCGGCGTCCCGGGCATCAGCCTCGACCAGGGCGCGCAGCATGCCGGTCGTGTCGGAATTGCCGCCTGCGCCGGGATTGTCCTGCGTGTCGACCAGGATCACCGGCCGATCGGTGGCGCGGCGCATCGCCTCTGCCACCCCGCCCGCGGGGCTAAGGCATTCGCCGCGGAACGCGGGTTCGGCCTCGCGCAGGGCCTGTGCCAGGCCGTCGGCCATCGCATCGGCCTGTGCCTGCGTCTGGGCATAGGCGATGACCGAGGGGCGGCAGTCGGCGAAATCGGCCGCAGGAAACCCCATGAACAGCGACGCACAGCCCTGACCGTCGCAGGCGGCAACCCGGTCATAAAGCCCGGCTGCGGGTTGTGCATCGGTCGCCTGCCACGCGATCGGGATCAGAAAATCCAGCTGCCGGAATGCCTTGGCGTTGGGCGCGCCGCTCATCAGGCGGTCCAGTTGCTGAGCCGCACGATGCCCGGTCAGGGCCATGTCGACATGCGGGTAGGTGCGAAACCCCACCATCAGGTCGGCATTGTCCACCATCCGCGCCGTGATGTTGCCGTGCAGGTCCAGCGCCGCGACGACAGGCGTATTCGGCCCGACTGCCTGGCGCACCCGCTCCAACAGCAGGCCTTCGCCGTCCGGCGCCCCATCGGCCACCATCGCGCCATGCAGGTCCATAAAGACGCCGTCCAGTGGCCCCGCATCGCGCAGGCCCTGGACGATCTCCTCGGTCAGGGCGGCGTAGCAATCGGCGGTCACCGGGGCCGATGGGACCGCGCCCGCCCAGACGACGGGCACCATCTGCCAGCCCTGCTTTTCGCCATGCGCGATGACACCGGCGATCGGCAGGTTCACGTCCCGTGCACGCTCGATGATCTGCGCCCCGCGGCACAGCGGCAGATAGCCGCCGCCCTGTTCAAAGGCCGCCATGTCGGCGGGGCTTGGGGCAAAGGAATTGCTTTCATGAACGAAGCCCGCAAGGGCAATTCGCAAAGGACGGGCAGGAATCGTCTGGGTTAGCAATGTATTGTCATCCGATACAGTTGCATTGTATCACGAGTGTATTAACCCAAAATTGATCATGTCAACGTCGGAGATTGCATGCAGCGCAAGAATCGCGATCCGGACGGTCCGCAGGCAGAGAATGCCTTGTTCGTCCAATCCCTTGCCCGCGGAATGAGCGTTCTGGAAGCGTTTCGCGATGCTGACGGGGCACTGTCGCTTGGCCAGATCGCCACGCGGACCGGGCTGACGCGCAGCGCGGCGCAGCGTCTGGTGCACACATTTCGCACGCTGGGCTATCTGACGCTGGCCGAGGATGGTCGCGGCTTTCGTCTGGACCTGCCGATCCTGGACCTGACGCACGACTATCTGCGCCTGAACCCGCTGGTGCGTCGCGCCAGTCCGATCCTGCTGGACCTGCGTCGCAACGTCCGCGAACGGGTCGACCTGTCGCTCTTCGATGGTCAGCGCATGGTCTATGCCGCCCGGATGCAAAGCAAGCGCGAGACGTTCTTTGCGACCTTGGTGGGCAACAGCGTGCCCACGACCTGCACGTCGGGTGGTTGGGCCGTCATGGCGATGCTGCCCCCGACCGAGGTCGACCAGATCCTGGACCAGGCCAGTCTTCAGCCGCTGACACCACGAACGCTGACCGATCCCCAGGCGATCCGCGACCAGGTCGCGCTGGCGCGAGAGGCCGGCCACGCGCTGGCGCTGGAGCAGATCCTGATGGGAGAGGTGGCCCTTGGCGTGGCGATCCCGGACGCATCGGGCCGGCCGATCGCCGCGATCCACATCGCCGGATCGCTGTCGGAGTGGGATCCGGAGGAGTTCCGCCGCCGCAACGCACCCTTGGCCGCAGAGGCCGTGCGCAGCATCATGTCGGCGTAGGCGACATCATGTATGGCAGCCAAGTACGGCTGATTATTCGACTTTCTGGATATTGGCTGGGGCGGTAGGATTCGAACCTACGGTACACGGTACCAAAAACCGATGCCTTACCACTTGGCCACGCCCCAACTGTGGAGGGTGATTACCCAAGCCCGCAGATGGGTGCAAGACGAAAAATGCAGAAATCTTGCCCCCGTCCCAAAGCCCCGGTATCGACGCGCCATGGAACATGCCGATATCGTCATTCTGGGGGCCGGGGCGGCCGGATTATTCTGCGCAGGCTCTGCCGTCGCGCAGGGCAGGCGGGTCGTGGTGCTGGATCATGCGCCGACGCCCGCCGAAAAGATCCGCATTTCCGGCGGCGGGCGGTGCAATTTCACCAACCTTGCGACCGGGCCGGACCGTTTCCTGTCGGACAACCCGCGCTTCGCAGCCAGCGCCCTGGCGCGGTATCGTCCGCAGGCCTTCGTCGATCTGGTCGACCGGGCGGGAATCGCCTGGCATGAAAAGACCCAGGGGCAGCTGTTCTGTGACGGCAAGGCAACGCAGATCACCGACATGCTGCTGGACCGCATGGCCGGGGTGGACCTGCGCCTTGGCACGCGCATCGACGGCGTCAGCCAGGATGGTGATCGGTTCGTGGTCGCGAGCTCCGGCGGGCCGATCAGCACGGGACGGGTCGTTGTGGCGACGGGCGGCAAGTCGATTCCCAAGATCGGCGCGACGGGGCTAGGCTATGATCTGGCGCGCCAGTTCGGGTTGCGGCTTGTCGATACGCGGCCCGCGCTGGTGCCGCTGACCTTTGCGGAGCAGGATCTGGCGCTGTGCCGTCCGCTGGCCGGACTGTCGGTCGAGGCGCGGATCACGCATGGCAGGGGCAGCTTTCGCGATGCGCTGCTGTTCACGCATCGCGGGTTGAGCGGCCCGGTGATCCTGCAGATCTCAAGCTTCTGGCAGGCGGGCGAGGTGCTGACCATCGATCTTGCGCCCGACCGCGACATCGCCGCCGACCTGAAGGCCGCACGCGGCGGCAAGGCGCAGGTGGCGACCGTCCTGGCCCAGATGCTGCCGGAACGCCTTGCCCAATCCGTGGCGGCGGACGCGGGCTTGGCACAGGCGCGGCTGGCCGATCAGCCGAACGCCCGGCTGGACGCGCTGGGCGCGCGCGTGAACCGATGGCAGGTCCGACCCGTGGGGACCGAAGGCTATCGCACCGCCGAAGTGACCTTGGGCGGCGTGGATACGCGCGATCTGGATGCGCGGACCATGCAGGCGCGGCGGTTTCCCGGTCTGGCATTCATCGGCGAATGCGTCGACGTGACGGGGTGGCTGGGCGGCTATAATTTTCAGTGGGCCTGGGCGTCAGCGGATGCCGCCGGGCGCGCCGCCTAGGTCCGTGGCGTCGGGCTGAGCAGGTCGCGCCCGTCATCGATGCGACCCCGTTCGACCATCTCCTCGAACGCGGCGTCGGGGTTCAGGTCGGACAGGCGCGCATCGGCGGGGCGTGAGGGGCGGGCAGGGCTTGGACGCGCCTCCGCTTCGGGCTGTTCCAGGCGGATGCGGTGGACGGGTTCCGGCACCAGATAGCCCTTGCTGTCCAGCGCATGGCGCAGCAGGCGAAACGCCTCTCCGCGCGCCAGGTCGAAATCGGTGCCGTCCTGCGAGACCCAACCCCCGGCGCGGATGACCACGTGATCCGGTCCCTGGGCATCCAGCCAGGCAACAGGTTCGGGACGCTTCAGCACGAAATCCATCCCCGCCAGCGCCCTGAGCACCAGATCGCGCGCGCGGCCCAGATCGGCGCCGGGGTCGATGGTCAGGTCGACCATGAAGCGACGTTCGGGGTTGCGCGTGTAATTGGTCAGGACGGCCTTGTAGATGATCTGGTTCGGGATGCGGATATGATTGCCGTCCAGCGTCAGCAGGGTGGTGCCGCGACTGGTCAGGCGGATCACCCGACCGCGCAAACCGTTCACCTCGATCAGGTCGTTCGGGTTGAAGGGTTGGCGCAGCGACAGCAGCATCGTAGCCACGAATCCTTCGATCGTGTCGCGGGCCGCAAAGGACAGCGACAGGCCGAAGATTCCCGCCGCACCCAGCAATGTCCCCAACAGCGCCCGCGCGCCCATCAGGTCCAGCGCCACGACAAGCGCCACGATCCATGCGGTCAGCCTGATCGTCTGCGCCAGAAATCCGGCGATGAAGGGGTTCGGTGCGATCCCCGACAGGGTTCGTTCCCGCCGCGACAGCCAGCCGCCGGCCAGCACGATTATCGCCCCCACGGCCAGGCCCAGTGCCATGAAGGGCAGGCCCGCGATGACCGCGGTCAGGCGGGACTGAAACCTGTCACGGACCGAGACCAGCCGCGTGCCCAGGTCTGTAGACAGGGTAACCTGATCCTCGATCGCGACGACCCCCTCGACGCGCGCCAGCAGCGATTCAAGGCGCGAAATGGTCTGTTGTTCGGTCACCTCGCCGACAAGGGTCACGATCCCCGCATCGACGCTGGCACGGACGCCATCGAATTCAGGGACTTGCGCCAGGATGCTGGAAATCCGTGACAGGATTGCCAAGTCCGTCGCTCGGTTGTCCTGCGTCGAGATCGCGCCACTTGGCGTCGACGGTGCTGATGGATCGACGACCTGGGCGGCCACGGGGGCCGCCAGCGTCAACAGGATCAGCAGTACGCGGATCATGCCGGGAGCGGGTCGGCCTTTGCCAGCCGGTCGAAGGCCATCAGCGATGCGATCAACGCGGGCATACGGTCCAGCGGGATCATGTTCGGCCCGTCGGACGGCGCGGTGTCTGGGGCTTCGTGCGTTTCGATGAAGACGCCGGCCACACCCAGGGCCACCGCGGCCCGTGCGATGACCGGGGCGAATTCACGTTGTCCGCCCGAACTGCCGCCCTGACCGCCCGGCTGCTGGACCGAATGGGTCGCGTCCATGATCACCGGATAGCCGGTCCGCGCCATGATCGGCAGCGACCGCATGTCGGCGACCAAGGTGTTATAGCCGAAGCTGGCCCCGCGTTCGGTCAGCAGGATGTTCCCGTTCCCGGTCGAGGCGACCTTGTCCGCGACGTTGGGCATGTCCCAGGGGGCCAGGAACTGACCCTTCTTGATGTTGACCACCGCGCCGGTGCGGCCCGCAGTCAGCAACAGGTCGGTCTGGCGGCACAGAAAGGCGGGGATCTGGATCACATCGACCACCTGCGCGGCGCGCACCGCCTGGTCCGCGTCATGGATGTCGGTCAGCACGGGGCAGCCGAACCTTTCGCGGACCGCGGCCAGGATCTCCAGCCCCTCGTCGATGCCTAAGCCCCGGCGACCCGACAAAGAGGTGCGGTTCGCCTTGTCATAGCTGGCCTTGAAGACAAAGGACGCCCCGGCATCGGTACAGGCCTTGGCCATCACTTCGGCGATCATCAGCGCGTGGTCCAGGCTTTCCAGCTGGCAGGGTCCGGCGATCACCGTCAGCGGCAGGTCGTTGCCGCAAGTGATCGAACCGATGGGGATATGCTTGGCAGTCGTCATGTCGATACCTGTTCGCGTAGGATGGAGGCCGTCAGCGACAGCATCAGATAGATACCCGAAAACACCAGGAATGCCACCAGGGTGTTCTGGAACGCGCGGGGATAGGTGGCCTCATCCGGCGGGATGGGCGCGATGGACAGCGACAGATAGCGGACCTGCTTATTCGCCTCGATGCGCGCGGTTTCCATCTGGGCGGCGGCGGCGGCCAGCATTTCCTGGCGCGTCAGCATCTCGGCCTCGGCAACGCGCAGCTCTCCGCCGATGGCGGCCAGAGAGTTGCGTGTGTCGTTGCCCTGCGTCAGCTGCTGGCGGGTCTGCGTGATCAGGTCGCGCAGGCGGGCGATGTCGCCCTCCACCGCATCGACGCGGCTTTGCAGGGGGCGGGCATTCGACTGCAACTGGCCCAGTTCCAGCTGCTTTTCGGCCAGTTGGCCCTCCAGCATGCTGACCTGCGCCATGACCACGCCGCTTTCCGCGACGGGGTCCAGGACGCCCAGCCTCTCCTGCAACTCCTGGACGCGAAGCTGGGCGGCCAGCATCTTCTCCTCGGCGTCCTGATAGGTCTCGCGCGCGCCGTCCATCTGGTCGGAGCGCATGCGTGAGGTCAGGGCGTCAACAAGCTGTTCCGCATAGGAAATCAGCGCGCGCGAGAACTGTTCGCTTAGCTGCGGGTCGGGCGCGATGACCTCCATGTTCAGCACGCCTTCGGTCGGGTCATAGCCGATCTTGACGGAATCCTTGTACAGGCTGAACGTGGCCTCGTTTGTGGCATCCGCGGGCAGGCGCTTGATCGCATCGACCGACGGGTCCTGGAAGGCGCGCCGGAAGCCCAGATCCTCGTCCAGCCGCAGCATCGCGTCGCGCGATGTCAGATAGCTTTGCACCGCGACCGCGTCCTGGTTCGTGCCCAGGCCCGACCCGCCCAGCATCCCGCTGAGCCCGCTGGCGCCGGATCCGCTTTCGGCCGACTGGATCTGGAACTGCGATACCGTTGCGTAAAGCGGAGAGGCATAGCGGCCGTAATAGATGCCGACCAGTGCGGTCGGCAGGAACACGAACAGCGCCAGCCGCATCGCCAGCATTGCCATGCGGCGGCGGCGGCGGCGGGCCAGGTCGCGCTGGATGCGATAGATTTCGGCGGCGCGCTTTTCTTCGGTCAGTTCCTCGCGGGACGGCAGGGCGGGGCGGCCGGGGGGCGCCGGGCTGCGGTCGGGTAGGATCGACGGCACGGGGGCCTGCCGCACGGCGGGCGCGTTGGGTGAGGGGGCGGCCTGCGCGCGCGTGCCCTCCGACGACAGGATGCTGCCGACGGCGGTGCGATGGGACGGATCGATCCCCCGCTCGCGCAGACGAAGCACGGCCTCCTCGGCCGAGGAAACCTCGATCTGGTGCAGGGCGGCGATGCGCTTGGCGATGCGCAGCTGGCGTTCGGTCAGCTTCTCCGCGCGGATGGCGGCCAGTCGCGCCTCCATGTCGCCAGAATCCGCAGGGGGGGCGGCCGGCATGTCCTTTTCGGGGGACGGCGCTGCGGGCTTGGTCAGGCGAAAATCACCCAGGCCGTCGTCGATCGGTTCGGTGGCCAGGAACCGTTCCAGCCGCGCCTGGCGTTCGGACGCGTCAGAGGCGGGGGCATCGCTGCGGCGCGCGACCTCCAACCGGGGCGGCGCGGGGCTGTCCGATGCGATCGGTTCCGCCGGCGGGGGCGTCTGGGGCGTGATCGAGGCCATCGCCTGCGTGTTGTACCGGCGCGCTTTAGGAGGTGTAGTCATAATATTGCTTGGCCTCGTCGAGGGTCTCGAACAGATACAGCCTGCCATCACGCAGGATCGCGGCGCGGTTGCAGAACTTCTCGATCGTGCTGGGCTGGTGGGACACGATCACCGTGGTCGCGGTCTGCAGCCGCTCGAACAGGACGCGACCGGCCTTGCGATTGAATTCCACATCCGTGGTCTGGGGCATGCCCTCGTCGATCAGGTAGATGTCGAAATCCAGCGCCAGCAGCAGCGAGAAGTTGAACCGTTGCCGCATGCCCGTGGAATAGGTGCCGACCGGCATGTCGAAATATTCGTGGATGTCGCACAGCCACCGCGTGAAGGCCGCGACGTAATCGGGGTCCAGCCCATAGATGCGCGCGATGTAACGCGCGTTCTCGTTGCCGGTGTGGCGCGTGACCAGGCCGCCCATGAACCCCAAAGGAAACGAGATGCGGCATTCGCGGCGGATCTTGCCTTCGTCGGGTTTTTCCAGCCCGCACATCATGTTCACCAGTGTGGTCTTGCCGGTGCCGTTGGGGGCCAGGATGCCAAGCGATTGCCCCAGCTCGACCCTGAACGAGGCCTGCTCGAGGATGATCTTGTGCTGCTTGCCGGTCCAGAAGGATTTGGACACATTGTCGAATTCAAGCATGGCCTTGTTGTACCAACGCGTTTCGGCACGAGGCGTGCCATGCCGGGTGCCTCGACTGCCAAGGCGACATTAGGGTGGGGCGGACGGGGTGTCCAGTCTTGCCATCGGGCCCGATAATTTGTGATCTGACCAGCCTTATATCGCCGCAATTTCGCCATAAATGCGACGCATGTATGATCACGACGCCCCGCTGGCCGACCGTATCCGTGCCTGCAGGCTGTGCGCGGACCGCTTTGCCGTGACCGCCACGCGCCATGCGCCCCGACCGGTGGTCTGGTTCCGGCCGGAAACGCGCATCCTGATCGTGGGGCAGGCGCCGGGGGCGCGGGTTCATGACAGCGGGCGACCCTTTACCGACCGTTCCGGCGACAGGCTGCGCGACTGGATGGGGGTGGAGCCGGACACCTTCTATGACCGCGACCGGATCTCGATCGTGCCGATGGCCTTCTGCTTTCCGGGTTACGACGCCAAGGGGTCGGACCTGCCGCCCCCGCCCATCTGCGCGGCGACGTGGCGGCGGCAGGTGATGGACCAGCTGAATCCGCAGCTGACCCTGCTGGTCGGCGGGCATGCGATGCGGTGGCTTCTGGGCGCGCGCAACGTAACGCAGACCGTCCGGGACTGGCGCACCCATGCGCCGGCGGTGTTTCCGCTGCCCCATCCCAGCTGGCGCAACACCGGATGGCTGCGCGCCAACCCGTGGTTCGCGACCGACCTGCTGCCCGTGCTGCGAGACCGGGTGGCGACCCTGCTGGGCTGATCAAGGCCAGGTCCACGCCCGGGATGCTTTGTGGCCGTGCGGGCTTGTGTTTCGCACACGCATCCGTGACGATAAGACCATCCAGCGGGAACGCGCCTGTCATGCCTTCCCGCCAATCATCGTTAGGGAGACGCCGACATGGGTAAATTGAAACCGATCCTGCTGAGCACCGCCATGGCACTGGGTGCCACGCCGCTGATGGCGCAGGAAGAACAGTTCATCACCATCGGCACCGGCGGCCAGACGGGCGTCTATTACGTCGTGGGTCAGTCGATCTGCCGCCTGGTGAACCGCGACACGGCGACCACCGGCCTGCGCTGCACCGCGCCCGCGACCGGTGGATCCATCGACAACATCAACCAGATCCGGTCCGGCGGCATGACGATGGGCGTTGCCCAGTCCGACTGGCAGTTCCACGCCTATAACGGCAGCTCGGACTATGAGGGCGATGCCTTCACCGACCTGCGCGCCGTGTTCGCCGTCCACCCCGAGCCCTTCACCGTCGTGGCCCGTGCCGACAGCGGCGTCGAGACCTTCACCGACCTGGCAGGCAAGCGCGTGAACGTCGGCAACCCCGGTTCCGGATCGCGCGGCACGTTCGAGGTCGTCCTGGAAGCCATGGGCATGAGCATGGACGACTTTGCGCTGTCGTCGGAACTGCGCCCCGCCGAACAGTCGGCCGCCCTGGGCGACAACCAGGTCGATGCCATCAGCTATACCGTGGGCCATCCCAACGGTTCGATCCAGGAGGCGACCTCGACCGTGGACGCGACCCTGGTCGACGTGTCCGGCGAGGCGATCGACAAGCTGATCGCGGACAATCCGTTCTATTCGAAGGTCGTGATCCCCGGCGGCATGTATGCCGGCAACGACGACGACACCGAGACCTTCGGCGTCAAGGCGACCTTCGTGACCTCGGCCGCGATCCCGGACGAGACGGTGTACCAGGTCGTCAAGGCGGTCTTCGACAACTTCGACCGCTTCAAGGGTCTGCACCCGGCCTTCGCCTCGCTGACCCCCGAGGAGATGATCGCCGACGGCAACAGCGCGCCCCTGCACCCCGGTGCCGAGCGCTACTATCGCGAACAGGGCTGGATCCAGTAATCCAGGCCTGACCGGGGCGGCCCAATCGGGCCGCCCTTCATCATGACCAACGAACAACAAGATGCATCGCAGGGGGTGCCGTGATGAGCGACGACGACAAGACCAGGGAACGCCAGCAGCAGGCCAGCGCGGTCGAGATGCAGGCGTCGGGCCACGGCGCCTTGACCCAGGAGGAACTGGACGAACTGGTCGCCTCGTCGGACACGGGCGCGCGCACTCCGCCGGGTTTCGTGGGCAAGCTGATCCTGGGGGTGGCCCTGTGCTGGTCGCTGTTCCAGCTGTGGATCGCCTCGCCGCTGCCCTTCATGCTGAACTTTGCCATCATCAGCGCCACGGATGCCCGCGCGGTCCATCTGGCCTTCGCGCTGTTTCTGGCTTTCATGGCCTATCCTGCTGAAAAGTCGCCTTTCCAGCTGGCTCTTGGTGTGTCGGTTCCGGTGATCCTGTCGGGGCTGTTCATCTATGGCGCGCCCGCCGCGATGCCGCTGTGGTGGCTGGCACTGGCCGGGGCGGGCGTCGTTGCGGCCGTGCTGCTGGGCAGCCCCAAGACCCGCGTTCCGCCATGGGAATGGCTGCTGGCGCTGGCCGGCGTGGTCGTCACCATGTACGTCTTTATCAACAGCGACGCGCTTGGCCGCCGGGTTGGCGCGCCGATCACCACGGACCTGATCGTGGCGGTCGTGGGCATCCTGCTGCTGCTGGAGGCCACGCGCCGCAGCCTTGGGCCGGCCCTGATGATCGTGGCCACGGTGTTCCTGGCCTATACCTTCCTGGGCCCCTACATGCCGTCGATCATCGCGCATCGCGGCAATTCGCTGGCCGAGGTCGCCAACCACCAGTGGGTCACGACCGAAGGCGTGTTCGGCATCGCCCTTGGCGTGTCGACCAGCTTCGTGTTCCTGTTCGTGCTGTTCGGCGCGCTGTTGGACAAGGCGGGCGCGGGCAACTATTTCATCCAGGTCGCCTTTTCGCTGATGGGCCACCTGCGCGGCGGGCCTGCCAAGGCCGCCGTCGTCAGCAGCGCCATGACCGGCCTGATCTCGGGCTCGTCCATCGCCAACGTGGTCACCACGGGCACCTTCACCATCCCGCTGATGAAGAAAGTGGGCTTTTCCAGCGAAAAGGCCGGGGCGGTCGAAACCGCGTCGTCGGTCAACGGCCAGATCATGCCGCCCGTCATGGGCGCCGCAGCCTTCTTGATGGTCGAATATGTGGGCATTCCCTACTTCGACGTCGTCAAGCACGCCTTCCTGCCCGCCACGATCAGCTATATCGCACTGGTCTATATCGTGCATCTGGAGGCCATGAAGGCCGGGATGCAGGGCCTGCCACGTGCCTATACGCCGCCGCCGCTGCTGCGCCGGCTGATGTTCGCGGCCTTCCTGATCGCGGGCATCTGCGCGCTGTCGCTGGCGGTCTATTATCTGATGGGCTGGATCCGGCCCGCATTCGGTGCGGCCGCCCCCTACGTGGTCTTTGCCGTCTTGACTGCGGCCTATGTCGGCCTGCTGTGGGTCGCCTCGCGCGAGGAGCCGCTGCAGATCGACGATCCCAACGCGCCGGTGACGGAACTGCCGCTGCCGGGGCCGACGGTCCGGTCGGGTCTGCACTTCATCCTGCCGGTGGTCGTGCTGGTCTGGGCCCTGATGGTCGACCGCCTGTCGCCGGGCCTGTCGGCCTTCTGGGCCACCGCCTACATGATCTTCATCCTGCTGACGCAGCGGCCGCTGATGGTGCTGCTGCGCGGGTCCGACCGCACCGGAAACGCCCGCACCGGGCGCGCATTGCGGGCCGGGTTCGACGATCTGGTGGACGGGCTGATCTCGGGCGCACGCAACATGATCGGCATCGGCATCGCCACGGCGACCGCGGGCATCATCGTGGGTGCGGTTAGCCAGACCGGCGTCGGATCGGCCCTGGCCGAAGTGGTCGAGGTCCTGTCGGGCGGCCATCTGCTGGCCATCCTTTGCCTGACCGCGGTCCTGTCACTGATCCTGGGGATGGGTCTGCCCACGACGGCAAACTATATCGTCGTCTCGGCGCTGCTGGCGCCGGTCATCGTGACGCTTGGGCAGCAGAACGGGCTGATCGTACCGCTGATCGCGGTGCACCTGTTCGTGTTCTACTTCGGCATCATGGCCGACGTGACCCCGCCCGTGGGCCTTGCATCCTTTGCCGCGGCGGCCGTGTCGGGGGGCGATCCGATCAAGACCGGGGTCGTCGCCTTCGGCTACAGCATGCGCACGGCGGTCCTGCCGTTCCTGTTTATCTTCAACACCGATCTGCTGCTGATCGACGTGGGCTGGGGGCAGGGGATCTTCGTCTTCATCACGGCGACCATCGCGATGCTGCTGTTCGCGGCCGCGACCCAGGGCTGGTTCCTGGTCCGCAGCAAGCTGTGGGAGACGGTCTTGCTGCTGGTGATCGCCTTTACCATCTTCCGACCCGGCTTCTTCTGGGGCTACGTCTTCCCGCCGTTCGAGGAGCGTTCGGGCGCGGAACTGGTCCAGGCGCTGGAGGACAGCGAGGTCGGCGACGGCCTGCGCCTGCGCATCGCCGGGCTGAACGACATCGGCAACCCCGTTGAGTTCACGGCCCTGCTGCCCGTCCCCGAAGGCGCCACCGGAGAGGAACGGCTGGAGGCCGCGGGCATTACCCTGATCCAGGACGGTGATCGCACGCTGATCGATAACGTGGCGTTCGACAGCCCGGCGCAGGCGGCGGGGCTGGACTGGGATCAGACCGTGCTTGCCGTGAACGCCCCGGCGGCGGCGCCGTCGCGGTACTGGATCTATATCCCGGCCTTCCTGTTGATGGGGCTGGTGATCTGGTCGCAGCGTCGGCGCGAGACGCGCCCCCAGCTCGTGAAAGGACCGCGCCATGCATGACGTCGTGCTGTTGCCGATCGACCTTCAGCATCCAGAAAGCTGGGAAAAGGCCCTGCCGGCCGCGATGCGGCTGGCGGGGGACCGGGGCGTAATCCACCTGCTGGGGATCGTGCATGATTTCGGCAGCTCGATGGTGGCGACCTTCCTGCCCAAGGGGTACGAACAGAAGGCCCTGCAGAAGATGAAGGGCGCACTGGACGATTTCGCCAGCCAGCATTTCCCCGACCAGTCGCGCGTGCAGGTGCATGTCGGCCACGGGCATGTGGCCGAGACGATCCTCAAGGCCGCGGCCCGGCACAAGGCGGACCTGATCGTGATGGCCAGCGACAAGCCGGACGAGCTGCGCAGCATCCTGGTCAGCCGCGATGCCAACGCGGTCGTGCGCCATTCGCCGGTCTCGGTCATGGTGGTGCGCTAGGACATGCAGACCGACCTTCAGATCGCGCGCGCCGCGACCAAGCGGCCGATCAACGACATCGCCGCCCGTCTTGGCCTGACGCCGGATCAGATCCTGCCCTATGGTCATGACAAGGCCAAGATCACGCATGACGCGCTGGCCGGTCTGACCGGCCCCGAAGGCCGCCTGATCCTGGTCACCGCAATCAACCCGACCCCTGCGGGAGAGGGCAAGACCACCACGACCGTGGGCTTGGGCGATGCGCTGAACCGGATCGGCCACCGTGCCACCATCTGCATCCGCGAGGCCAGCCTGGGCCCGAACTTCGGCATGAAGGGCGGGGCGGCCGGGGGCGGGCGCGCGCAGATCGTGCCGATGGAGGAGATGAACCTTCACTTCACCGGCGATTTCCATGCCATCACCTCGGCCCACAATCTGCTGGCCGCGATGATCGACAACCACATCCACTGGGGCAATGCGCTTGACTTGGACACGCGGCGCATCACCTGGCGGCGGGTCATGGACATGAACGACCGCGCGTTGCGTGATGTGGTCGTGGGGCTGGGCGGTCCGGCGAACGGGTTTTCGCGCCAGACCGGTTTCGACATCACCGTCGCGTCCGAGGTGATGGCGATCCTGTGCCTGTCGCGTGATCTGGCCGATCTGCAGGATCGGCTTGGCCGGATCGTCGTGGGCTATACCCGCGACCGCCAACCCGTCACCGCGCGCGATCTGCAGGCGGACGGCGCGATGACCGTTCTGCTGAAGGACGCGTTGCAGCCGAACCTGGTCCAGACGCTGGAGAACAACCCGGCGCTGGTTCATGGCGGCCCCTTCGCCAATATCGCCCATGGCTGCAACAGCGTCATCGCGACCCGCGCCGCCCTGCGCATGTCCGATTACGTGGTGACCGAGGCGGGCTTCGGCGCCGATCTGGGGGCCGAGAAGTTCCTGAACATCAAGTGCCGCCTTGCGGGGCTTGCGCCGGCGGCCGTCGTGCTGGTGGCCACGGTGCGGGCGCTGAAGATGAACGGCGGCGTGGCCAAGGCCGATCTGGCGGCGGAAGACGTCGCGGCGGTCACCGCGGGCTGCGCCAATCTGGGCCGGCACATCGAGAACATCCGCAGCTTTGGCCTGCCGGTCGTCGTGGCGTTGAACCATTTCGATGGCGACACCCCGGCCGAGATCGCGGCCCTGCAGGACTACTGCGCCGAACAGGGGGTGCAGGCCATCCTGGCGCGGCACTGGGCCATGGGTGGCGCCGGTGCCGAGGATCTGGCCCGCGCGGTCGTCGCCCTGGCGGAACAGCCTGCGGCATTCGCGCCGCTTTACCCCGACGCGATGCCGCTGTGGGACAAGATCCAGACGGTCTGCACCCATATCCACCGCGCCGCGCGGGTCGAACCCGGTCCCGGCGTCCTGGATCAACTGGCCGCCTGGCAGGCGGCGGGCCATGGGCATATGCCGGTCTGCATCGCCAAGACGCAGTACAGCTTTTCGACGGATCCGGACCTGCGCGGCGCGCCCACCGGGCATGTCATACCGGTGCGAGAGGTGCGGCTGAACGCGGGCGCGGGCTTTGTCGTGGCGATCTGCGGGCAGATCATGACCATGCCGGGCCTGCCGCGCCATCCCGCAGCCGAGGTCATCCGGCTGGACGATCTGGGACAGGTCGAGGGGTTGTTCTGACCCGATCAGGCGGCGGCCACTTCCTTGGCTTCCGGTTCGAACAGGCGGGACAGCAGGGTCAGGCGATCCAGGCTGTCCAGCATCCGGGGCAGGGGCGCATCCTGCGTCAGCGCCTCTACGCACAGGCGGCGGGTCATGGCGCGGACCGCGGGGCTGGCCGGGCCGTCCGCGTGATGCTGCGCCATGCGCGCGCAGTCGGTGAAGGCCGCGACATCACCGGCCAGCGCGGCGCGGTCCCACAGCCGCATCACGGCATCCGGCAGGGGGGTCGCGATCGCGACGATGCGCCCGGTCAGCCATGCAGCCTCGGGTCCGTCCAGGCCGGATGGGCAGTCACCGTGACGCGTCAGGCCAAGCCATGCGCGCAGATGCCGGGCCGCGACCGCGTCGCGAAAGCAGATGCGCCCCAATCGGGTCAGGTCATCGGTCACCGCCTGGCGCGCGGGGCACAGGCGGGCGAACCAGTTCTCTCCGGTCGCGCGGGTCAGGCTGGTTGCCGCGTGCAGGGCCTGCGCCTTGGGGATGTCCATCGCGGCGATCCGGTCGGCCAGCTGGCGGGCGGTGGTCTGGACGGGATGGGGCTGCAGCCAGACGGGCGCGGGACCGCGCCAGCGTTTCCACGCCGCCATGTGCAGCGCCATCGCCACATGGACCGTCGGCTGGACCGCATCCGCGAATGTCTGGTCCGCGGTGGCAAAACCCAGCCTGACGGGAAATGATCCGTCGGGCCGCTGGACCTGGATCAGGTCGGACAGCATGTCCGCCACCGGGTGGTCGTCGTCCAGCAGCCGCAGGCAGAACGCGATCCGGGCAACCGACCCCGTGCATCCCGCGCCCTGCGCCCAGGTTGCCAGCATTCTCAGGTGGTCGAAGATCAGCGTATAGGCGCGCGGGTGGGACAGGCGGGGACGCCGCGCGCCATGATGATAAAGCTGCATCAGCAGCTGCGCCACCTGTGCCACGTGATCGGGTGTGATCAAGGTCGGGGGCGTCGTCACCACGGCCTCGGCCTGTGCCAGCAGGACGGGGTCGTCGGACAGCGCCAACCTGTGCGGCAGGGGCAGGGCGGGGTCGTCGGCCAGCGCCTCGCAGGCCAGCTGCCACAGGGGGTCGGTCTGTGCGACCAGACCGCCCGCCAGCGTCAGGCGGACCAGCGCATCGTCCCGCGCGCCGTCAAGAACGCGCATGGCGCCTTGACGTACCAGATCTGGCGTCAGGCGACGCAGCACGATCACCTCGATCGGCGAGATGCGCCCGCGCAGGCCCGAAAGCACCGGTGCGATCTGTCCCACCAGCGCCAGCGCGCCGATGTCGGGATGATCCAGCGGGCAGGGATCGGGCAGGGCCATGATACGCTGGCGCAGCCATTCAAGGCCGCGGTTGGACAGCAGCCGCATCAATTGGTCCCATGATCCGTCCATCTGCGCCCTCGTCCGTTTCGCGGTTGATCATGCGACAAGGACGCGCGGGTTCAAGAACCGGATGCAGACAATTCGCGCCATTGGCGGCATGATGCCGGGAATTGCGTCGGACGCGCGCGCAGGATAAAGCGGCGGCATGACAAACCGCCCCCAGCTTCCACCCGAAATCGCCCGCCGCCGGACCTTTGCGATCATCTCGCATCCCGATGCCGGCAAGACAACGCTGACAGAGAAGTTCCTGCTGTACGGTGGCGCCATCCAGATGGCCGGGCAGGTTCGCGCAAAGGGCGAGGCGCGGCGCACGCGATCAGATTTCATGAAGATGGAGCAGGATCGCGGCATCTCGGTGTCCGCGTCGGCGATGTCGTTCGATTTTGACGGACATCGCTTCAACCTGGTGGATACGCCGGGCCACAGCGACTTTTCCGAAGATACCTATCGCACGCTGACCGCGGTGGATGCGGCGATCATGGTCATCGACGGGGCCAAGGGTGTCGAATCGCAAACCCGCAAGCTGTTCGAGGTCTGCCGCCTGCGCGACCTGCCGATCCTGACCTTCTGCAACAAGATGGACCGCGAATCCCGCGACACGTTCGAGATCATCGACGAGATCCAGGAGAACCTGGCCATCGACGTTGCACCGGCATCCTGGCCGATCGGCGTGGGGCGAGAGTTCATCGGCTGCTATGACATGCTGGGCGACCGGCTGGAGCTGATGGACCGGGCCGACCGCAACAAGGTGGCGCAGTCGATCTCGATGAAGGGGCTGGACGATCCGCGGCTGGCCGATCACGTTCCCGCCGACCTGTTGGCCAAGCTGCGCGAGGAGGTCGAGATGGCCCGCGAGCTGCTGCCGACCTTCGACCAGCGGTCGTTCCTGGAGGGGCACATGACGCCCATCTGGTTCGGCAGCGCGATCAACAGCTTTGGCGTGCAGGAGTTGATGCAGGGCATCAGCACCTATGGCCCGCCGCCGCAGCCCCAGAACAGTGCCGAGCGTGAGATTTCCCCGGATGAGAGCACGGTGACGGGCTTCGTGTTCAAGGTTCAGGCCAACATGGACCCCAAGCACCGCGACCGCGTGGCTTTTGTTCGGCTGGCATCGGGACATTTCGAACGTGGCATGAAGATGGTCCACGTCCGCACGAAGAAACCGATGGCGGTGTCGAACCCGGTTCTGTTCCTGGCCGCCGACCGCGAACTGGCCGAGGAGGCCTGGGCCGGCGACATCATCGGCATTCCGAACCATGGCCAGCTGCGCATCGGCGACGCCCTGACCGAGGGAGAGACGTTGCGGTTCACGGGCATCCCGTCCTTTGCGCCCGAACTGTTGCAGACCGTGCGCGCGACCGACCCGATGAAGGCCAAGCACCTGGAAAAGGCGCTGATGCAGTTCGCCGAGGAGGGGGCCGCCAAGGTCTTCAAGCCCGCGATCGGGTCGGGCTTCATCGTGGGCGTCGTGGGCGCGCTGCAGTTCGAGGTGCTGGCCAGCCGGATCGAGCTGGAATACGGCATCCCGGTGCGGTTCGAGGGCAGCCAGTTTACCAGCGCCCGTTGGGTCAGTGGCGCCAAGTCGGTGGTCGATGCCTTTGCCGAAACGAACAAGGCGCATCTGGCCCATGACCATGACGGGGATCTGGTCTATCTGACCCGCCTACAATGGGACATCGACCGGATCGGTCGCGATCACCCGGACCTGAGGCTGACCGCGACCAAGGAGATGATGGTCTAGCGCCGCGTCTCCTGACCGAAGGCCATGCCGTCCAATTCCTGCCCGGTCTCGTCGACCGGGTGGCACCAGACGGTGAAGTCCAACAACTGATGCGGGCCAAAGCTGGCCAGCATCGCCACATCGGCGGCATCGCGACCCCGTGCGACGACGACGCGGCCAAGGCGGCGTTCGTTGTTGCGCGGGTCGAACGTCCACCAGCGGCCAGATAGGTAAACCTCGATCCAGGCGGCAAAATCCATCGGCGCGTCGACCTTGGGCACGCCGATATCGCCGACATAGCCGTTCACATAGCGGGCCGGGATGTTCAGCGCTCGCAGATAGGCCAGTGCCAAGTGCGCGAAATCGCGGCAGACGGCCATGCCGCCCTTGCTGGCATCATGGGCAGTGCGAAAGACCGACGCCGTGCCATAGTCGAATGTCAGCACCTTGTGACCGTGGTCCAGCACCGCCTGGACACGGCCCCAGCCCGGTTGCAGATGACCGAACAGGTCCCAGGCCTGCTGGGACAGGACGTCGCTTTCGACATAGCGGGACGCCATCAGGTAGATCAGCGCATCGTCGGGCAGATCCTCGACCCGCGTTTCCTGGGCCGTGAAATCGACATCGTCCCACATTTCGTCGTCATTCAGGGTCACATCGCCACGAAGGACAAATTCGCCCGCAGGGGCAACCATGCGGCGGCAGATGTTTCCGAACAGGTCGCGGTACTCATGCACGTCGACATGAGGAACGGTCGTGACCTGTTCGGGGGCTGTGAAATCGTCGTGCCGTGCCGCCTCGGGGGCGACAAGGCAGATGAGGGGGGTCGGCTGCTCGACCTTGATACGGAACTCGTGACCGACCCGGACGCGCATCAGGAAACCGACGCGTCCATCGTGATTTCGGCATTCAGCAGCTTGCTGATCGGGCAGCCTTCCTTGGCCTTTTCGGCGACTTCGAGGATCTTCGCCTGATCTGCATCAGCGGTGATGGTCGTGGTCAGATGGGCCTTCTTGACGGCGAAACCGTCGCCTTCCTTGTCCATCGAGATGTCGGACTTGGTCTTGATCAACACGCCCGAGATGCCTTCCTGCTCCAGCATCATCGCCAGCGCCATAGAGAAGCACGACGCATGCGCGGCGCCGATCAGTTCCTCGGGGTTGGTGCCGGGCTTGTCCTCGAAGCGGGTGTTGAAGCCGTAGGGCTGCGCCGACAGCGCGCCCGATTTGGTCGAAACCTGGCCCTTGCCCTCTTTCAGGCCGCCAGTCCATTCAGCCGATCCGGTGCGGGTAATCATGTGATCCATCCTTTTCTTGGTCAGTGTTGCCCGCCCAACGCGGCAACACCATCCAAGGTTCAGGACTGTGGCTGAATCAGGCGTTGATGTTCCGCAATCGCATAGCGGTCGGTCATCCCTGCGACGTAATCCAGCACAAGACGCGCGCGTTCGGTCGGATCGTTCAGGCGCATGGCCGCATCGCGCCACTGGTCGGGCAGGCGGTCGGGATGATCCAGGTACAGCGGAAACAGGTCGTTCAGCATCTGCGTGACATGGGTGCGTTCGACGACGACCGAGGGCGCGCGATACATGCGCTGGAACAGGAAGGACTTGATCGCCTTGATGTTCTGGTACAGCGGCTTGGAAAAGCGGATGATCGCCCCGTCCATCGCGCGGATGTCGTCCGCCGATCGCGGCTGCAGCCCGGCAAGCCGGTTCTGGGCAACGGCGATCACATCCTCGACCATGACGCCGAAGACGCGGCGCAGCGCCTCGTAGCGGCGCCGCGTGGGGTCCAGGCCGGGATACAGGCGGTCGACCTCGGCAAAGGCCGGGCCGATCACGGGCAGTTCCGCCAGATCGTCCTCGGTGAACAGGCCCGCGCGCAGCCCGTCATGCAGGTCGTGGTGATTGTAGGCCACGTCGTCGGCCACCGCCGCCACCTGTGCCTCGGCGCTGGCATTGGTGTGCAGCTCCAGGTCCCAAAGCGCATTCACCTCGGCCAGGGCATAGGGCAGCGGCCCGGTCACCGGGCCGTTGTGCTTGGCGATGCCTTCCAGGCTTTCCCAGGTCAGGTTCAGCCCGTCGAAATCGGCATAGTGGCGTTCCAGCTTGGTGACGATGCGCAGCGCCTGCGCATTGTGGTCGAACCCGCCATAGGGCGCCATCAGCGCGGATAGCGCGTCCTCTCCGGTATGACCGAAGGGCGGGTGGCCCAGGTCATGGGCCAGGGCCACGGTCTCGGCCAGGTCGGTGTTCAGATTCAGCGCCCCGGCGATGGTGCGCGCGACCTGCGCGACCTCGATCGTGTGGGTCAGGCGGGTGCGGAAATAATCGCCGCGATAACCTTCGCCATCATGTTCGACAAAGACCTGGGTCTTGTGTTTCAGCCGACGGAAAGCGCTGGAATGGATGATGCGGTCGCGGTCGCGTTGCCAGGGTGACCGGAAGGTGGACAGGCTTTCGTCCTGCAATCGCCCGCGGCTGTCTTGCGGATGGCAGGCATAGGGCGCGAGTGCGGTCACGGGGTCAGCCTTCCTTGCGGGTTCACCCGGCGGACCCTATATTTGATGCGACCAGACGAAAACGGGAACGCCCCATGAACCTGCCGCCCAAAGTGACCGACCGCGCCTTTGACCGCCTGTCCCAGATCAATGCGGGCAAGGACCCGGTACCGCTGCGCATTGCGGTGCTGGGCGGGGGATGTTCCGGGTTCCAGTACGACATCCGCCTGGACGCGTCCGAGACCGACGATCTGATCCTGGAGAAATCGGGACAGAAGGTCGTCGTCGATCCGGTGTCGCTGCCCTATCTGGCGGGGGCGGTCATCGATTTCACCGACGAGCTGATCGGCGCGCGCTTCGTGATCGAGAACCCGAACGCCACGGCAAGCTGCGGCTGCGGGACCAGCTTTTCAATCTAGTCGCAGGGGATGCTGCGCGGGTCCAGCCGCTGTTCCACATAACGGAACTGCGTTCCCGAGGGCAGCGTCTTGACGACGCGCGTGCTGTCCCATCCGGCGTTCTGACAAATGACACGGTTCTGCCGGTCGGTGATCCGCAGGCCGTCACCGTCCTTCGACAGCGTGATCGCCTGCCCCTCGCGCCGCGTCCCATCGATGAAGAAGGGCAGGGGCTGCGGCAGCGCGATGGCAGGCGCGCCGAACAAGTCGGGCAGACCCTGCCAGTCCTGCGCGGGCCCGCTGGCCACCGTCAGGCGGTGATCTCCCGGGGGCACCAGCAGCCGCAGAACCGCGCCGCCGCGCAGATAGCCGCTGATGACGGGCGCGCCTTGGTCATCCGTCAGGATGATCGTATGATCCATGTCGGCCGGGGCGCGGACCTGCAGGGGTATCGTCGCGGGCAGGGGGCTGGCCTTTTCCAGCAGCCCGGTGACCGGGCGCGCGGCGGCCGCCACGGGCAGGAACATCAGCAGGATCAGCAGTCGGATCATCGCGGCCCCTTTCCGGTTCGTGTTGCCAAACGCGCAGGCGGCGCTAAAGATGCCGCCCATGAAAATCGCAAGCTTTAACATCAATGGCGTCAAGGCCCGCGTGCAGGCCCTGACCGACTGGCTGGCCTCGACCGATGCCGATCTGGTCGTGCTGCAGGAAATCAAGTCCGTGGACGAGGGGTTCCCGCGCGAGCATTTCCAGGACCTGGGATGGCAGGTCGAAACCCACGGCCAGAAAGGCTTCAACGGCGTGGCGATCCTGTCGCGGCTGCCGTTGGAGGACGTGACCCGCGGCCTGCCCGGCGACGATGCCGATGAGCAGGCCCGCTATATCGAGGCGACCGTGGTCGGCACCCATGCGGTACGCATCGCCGGGCTGTACCTGCCCAACGGCAACCCCGCACCGGGGCCGAAATACGACTACAAGCTGGCATGGATGGAACGCCTGCGCCAGCGCGCGGCGGAATTGCTGGCGTCGGAGTTGCCGGTGGTGATGCTGGGCGACTACAACATCATTCCCGAACCGCGCGACGCCGCCCATCCCGACCGCTGGACCGAGGATGCGCTGTTCCTGCCGCAAAGCCGGGCGGCGTTCCGCGCCATCGTGAACCAGGGCTGGACCGATGCGATGCGCATCCGCGACCCTTGGGCCACGCGCGGGCCGTTCACCTTCTGGGACTATCAGGGCAGCGCGTGGGAGCGGGACAACGGCATCCGCATCGACCATCTGCTGCTGTCGCCCCAAGCGGCCGACCTGATGATCGAGACGGGCGTCGACCGCGATGCGCGGGCCGGTGAAAAGCCAAGCGACCACGTCCCGGTCTGGGTGCGCCTGGCCGCCTGACGGCAGGCGGCGCCCGGCGGCGGGTCAGATCACCAGAACGCCGGAATGCTTGGCCTTGTGTTCCGGTTCGACATGGATGGTGATCTGGGCGTCGGGCAGCTTGGCCTTCAGGCTGGCCTCGACCCGGTCGCAGATGTCATGGGCGTCGGACACGGTGGTCTGGCCGTCCACGACCAGGTGAAAGTCGATGAAGGTGACGGCGCCCGCATGACGCGTGCGCAGGTCATGCGCCTCCAGCGCGCCGCTGGCCTTGTCCGAGATGATGTCGCGGATGGTCACCAGCGTCTTTTCGGGCACGGCCTCGTCCAGCAGGCCGGACACGGACGACGCCATGACCTTCCATCCCGACCACAGGATGTTCACCCCCACCAGCATCGCCAGCGCCGGGTCCAGGATCGACCAGCCGGTCGCCACCGCCAGCCCCACGCCCAGCAGGACGCCCCCCGACGACACCACGTCCGTCAGCAGGTGCTTGCCGTCCGCGACCAGCGCCGGAGAGCGCAGCCGCCGCCCCTGACGGATCAGGATGCTGCACCAGATCGCGTTCAGCACGCCCGCGCTGGCGTTGATTGCCATGCCCATGCCGACGGCCTGGATTTCGCGCGGGTTCTGGAAGGCGTGCCACGCCTCGCGCAGGATCAGCAGGGCGGCCACGATGATCAGCACCCCTTCCAGCACGGCGCTGAGGAATTCGGCCTTGTGATGGCCATAGGGATGCGACTGATCCGCCGGTCGTTGTGCCACCGAGATCGCGACCAGCGCCGCGACCGCGGTCGCCACGTTCACGATGCTTTCCAGCGCGTCAGACAGCAGCGCCACCGACCCGGTCAGGTACCAGGCCAGGGTCTTCAGCCCAAGCACGATCAAGCCGACAAAGATGCTGCCGACGGCGATTTTCAGGCTGCTGGACATCAGATCGTCCCCTTGGCCATGGACGGGATGGGTATGAGGCGCAGCATGTCGCAGATGCTTTGTGAAATCTCAAGCCACGGTTGCAGCCATTTGTGCACAATAGGCGTTCGGGTGCCGGATAGACACGCATTGCATTTGTTGATTGACCCGTCACTCAATATAAAGCATCCTTAGAGTATCAAAGAAACATGCGGCCACTTGGCTGCGATCATGCGCGTACAGCGGGCCACATGCCCGGCTGCACTGTGGCGCTGATCGTTCATCTGTCTAAGGAGGATTGCGCCCATGACGCCAATCATCACCGTCGCCTATCTCAGTGTGCTGGCCTGCGCGCTGTTCGTCCTGATCCGCTGGCCCCGCCTGCGGCTGCAGGGCGAAGAGCCCGTCGGCCTGTTCACCCTGATCGCCCTGCTGTTCACCGCCGGACTGGACATGGGCCTGGTCATGCTGCCCCTGGCGGAATTCCCGATCTATGAGGAGGACCCCGCCTTCGGGTTCACCAACGCGCTGGCCGTGGAATTCGGCATGTGGGGGCCGCTGGTCTGGCTGATGTATTTCGTGGCCACCTTCTATTTCATCGCGCTGGAGCCGCGCCTGCAGCTGTTCCAGATCCCGGCGGTCAAGTGGGTCTACAACCTGACGGTCATCGCCACCTGCTCGTTCACCTGCTATCTGTTCATGTCGAACCTGCCGACCTATGCCCCGGACCTGCCGCAGGGCGCGGTCTGGGCGCTGGTCGTGGTGGTGATCGCCACCGCCGTCCTGTCCAGTGGCAACATGGCGGTGATGAAGTGGCTGGCCATCATCTCCAGCTATGGGTTCGGCATGCTGGCCTTCACCGCACTGGCGATGATCGCCTTCGTCTACAGCCGCGTGGGTCTGGGCGATTTCTTCGACAGCGTCGGCCTGCTGGGCGGGTACTTCGCGCATCTGCCGCGCTTTGCCACGCCCATTTCGGATTACCATGAATTCTATCTGTTCTGGTGGTTCGCGTGGTCGATCATGATCGGCCAGTTCGTCGCGCGCTTCGTCGGTGGGCTGAGGGTCTGGCAGCTGGCACTGGCGATGGTGGCCCTGCCGGCGATCCCCCTGGGGCTGTGGTTCAGCGTGCTGTTCGTCTATCACCAGGGCGGGATCGTGATCCCCGGCTGGCTGAACTGGTTCATGATCGCTGTCGGTGTGGTCTTCGTCGTGAACTCTCTGGACAGCCTGATCCGGCTGTATTCGACGAACCTGAACTGGTCGCGTGAGACGTTGGGGGACCGGCGCTATTATCCGCTGCATTTCCTGCTGCAGCTGGGGCTGGTCGGCGCCTATGTCTTCACCCCGTTCGAGATCCAGTGGGTCGGCCTGATCGTCGCGGCGCTGTACGGGGTGATCTATGTGCTGCTGGCGCGGCACACGGGCAAGCTGGGCGGCATCGGCCGCCCCGCCGCGGGATAGGGGGCGGATGCCCTCTCAGTCGTCCTTGTCGCTGTCGTCGTCGCCAAAGCGCGAATCGTCCGAGAACTCGTCCTCGCCCTCGTTGACGAACTTGGACGACAGCGCGATCGAGTGATTGTCATGGACGGGGTCCATCACAACGTCCGACGGGATCTCTCCGACCAGCCATTCGCGCAGCTCCTCGCGGATCTCGGCGGGCTCCTGGCCGGTCACCTCGACCAGATAGGCGATGAAGGCGCGCTGGTCGCCGTCGATCTCGTCCAGCTCGGTGTCCTCGGCCTCGGGCCACTTGTCGATGATCGCCTCATAGAAGGCCGCCCAGTTTTCCTGAACATGGTGCCACTTCATCAATAACCTCCTGTCGGAAGGCTGCCCTGGAACCAGCGCGCCGTCCCTGTAATGTCCTCGCCGACACCGGCGACGGTGTTGCAACCGGCCAGCATCGTGCAAGCCGCTACAGTAACCCAAAACATTCGCATCAGTTCGTCTCCTGCCACCAGACTTCGGGCAAAAAGCCCGGCCAGTCCCCGTACATGGGTATTTCCTTTGGGTATTTCAGATCCGCGGCATGGGCCAGCCGCGAGATCGGCGAAAAGCTGACCGGAATCACATAGCGCCCCGCCGTCAGCACGCGGTCCAGCGCCCGGACCGCGGCGGTGAAATCCTCGGCCGTGTCGGCGGCCGTCATGGCGTCGATCATCGCCTCGGCCGCGGGGCTGTCGATGCCCATCCAGTTGCGGCTGCCGGGCGTGGATACGCCGTCGCGACCCCAGTACAGGCGCTGTTCGCTGCCCGGCGACAGCGACAGGCCGCGTTCGTACCATGTCATGTCGAACTGATAGTTGTTCGTGCGTTCAATGTACTGCGCGGAATCCAGCAAAGTGATGCGCGGGGTGATCCCCAGGGGGCGCAGCGCCTCGACATAGATGTTCACGATCTGCTGAACCTCGGACCCGCTGCGCATCGCGGTGCCGTTCTGGTTCAGCAGGATCTCGAAGGCGAAGGGCTGGCCCTGCGCGTTCTTCAGCTGGCCGTCCTGAACCGTCCAGCCGGCCTCGGCCATCAGCGCCATCGCGCGGCGGACACCGGCGCGGTCCATCGCGCGGTCCGATCCTTCGGGCAGGGTATAGCCGTCCAGCGTGCCGGGCGGCAGGTCGGCCGCGAAGGGCGCCAGCAGTTCCGCCACGCGCCCCGTCGCGGGCCCGTCCTGCATCGCCAGGACCGAGTTCGAAAAATAGGACGTGATCCGGGGATCGGCACCGCCGTTCAGGGTCTGGTTGATGAAGCGGAAGTTGAACATCTCGATCAGCGCCTGCCGCACGCGCCAATCGGCGAAGGCCGGGTTGCGCGTGTTCATCACGAGGCCGACGATGCCCGACGGGCGTTCGTTCGGGATCTCTGCCTGGACCGCGCGTCCGTCCGTCATCAGCGGAAAGCCGTATTCGTTGGCCCATTTCTGCGCCGACAGTTCGCGCCAGACGGTGATGGCACCGGCCTTGAACGCCTCGAACATCGCGTTGGCATCGGCGAAATAGTCATAGCGGATGACGTCGAAATTGTTCACCCCCGCCATCAGGGGCAGATCGCGGCCCCAATAGTCGGGATTGCGGCGAAAGCTGATCGACCGCCCCGGCTCGATTTGATCGACGACATAGGCGCCGCTGCCAATCGGCGCCTCGAGCGAAGAGGCGGCGAAATCCTGCCCCTCCCACTGGGCCTTCTTCAGGATCGGACGCAACCCCATCAGCAGGGGCAGCTCTCGGTCGGGTTCGGTGAAGGTCAGGCGCACGCTGCGGGGGCCCGTGGCCTCGATCCTGTCGACGCGTGACCAAGCCGCCAGATAGCGGGGATGGCCCTGCGTCCCAAGCGTCTCATAGGACCAGATCACGTCGTCGACGGTGACCGGGCTGCCGTCGGAAAACCGCGCCTCCTCGCGCAGGGTGAACTCGACCCAGCGTCGGTCGGGCGCGACGTCGATCGTCTCGGCCAGCAGGCCGTAAAGGGTGAACGGTTCGTCGATCGACCGCATCATCAGGGACTCCGTCACGTGGACGCCCACGCCCCATGCGGCATTGCCCTTCAGCACCCAAGGTTTCAGGCTGTCGAACCCGCCCGGTTCTGCCAGCCGAATCGTACCGCCCTTGGGCGCGTCCGGGTTGGCATAGGGCAAATGTGCAAAGCCCTGTTGCAGGGCAGGTTCTCCATAGATTGCAATGCCATGGACAGGTTCGGCAAGGGTTGCCAGCGGCATAGATGCAACACCGCCCGTCAGGGTCAGCAGACCCACGGCAGCCCCCCTGATCGCGGATTTGTTAAGGTTTTCGAAGATTCGCATTGCCTGCCGCCCGGTCGTTTCTTGTTTGGCCGCATTATCAACAGGCTTGACCGGGGGGCGTCAACCAAGGTGGCAAGATCGCTGTTGGACTCGCGCGGTTCCTCGCGTATAAATAGGGCACTGCTCGATAGGTTTCTTGCCTGTATGAAACCTGCCTCATAACTTGCGCCCGCCTTGTGCGGGCGTTTTTTTTTGCCCATGCTGCACCTGAAAACCGCCTTTCGGGGCCGTCAAGGAGCAGCCGATGTTCGAGAAATTCCTCAAGGGCAAGACCGCCGTCGTCACCGGATCCAACTCTGGCATCGGGCTGGGCGTGGCCCGCAGGCTGGCACGTGCCGGCGCGGACGTGGTCCTGAACAGCTTCAGCGACACCGACGAGGATCACGCTCTGGCCGAAGGCATGTCCGGCGAACACGGGGTCAAGGTCCGCTACATCCGGGCCGACATGTCCAGGGGCGACGACTGCCGCGCGCTGATCGAAAAGGCCGGCGCCTGCGATATCCTGGTCAACAATGCCGGCATCCAGCACGTCGCGGCGATCCCCGATTTCCCGGCCGCGAAATGGGACGCGATCATCGCGATCAACCTGTCGTCCGCCTTCCACACCACCGCGGCGGCCCTGCCGCTGATGCGTGCGGCGGGATGGGGCAGGGTGATCAACATCGCCTCGGCCCACGGACTGACGGCCAGTCCCTACAAGTCGGCCTATGTCGCGGCCAAGCATGGCATCGTCGGTCTGACCAAGGTGACGGGTCTGGAAACCGCGCGCGAGGCGATCACCGCCAATGCCATCTGTCCGGGCTATGTACTGACGCCGCTGGTGGAAAGCCAGATCCCGGACACGATGGAGAAATACGGCATGGGCCGGGATGAGGTGATCGAAAAGATCCTGTTGGAACGCCAGCCGTCCAAGGAATTCGCGACGACCGACCAGCTTGGCGACACGGCGGTCTTCCTGTGCAGCGACGCCGCGGCCCAGATCACCGGGACCACGATTAGCGTCGACGGGGGCTGGACCGCCCTGTGACGGGAACCGCGCCGCGTCCCTTGCCGTTCCATATCAACACAATGTGAGGAGATGGTGATGAAGGGTCTTGTGGCGTGGTTTCTGGGGGTTCCGGTCGTTGTGATCGTGATCTTGTACGTTCTGGGCATCTTTTGATGCGTAAGGGCGCCCCGTGATGAGGGGCGCCCTTGGTCTGTCCGGGGTCTTCAGGACAGGCTGTTCTGGATGGTCTGGACGTCGGAATTCGTCAGCGTTTTGGCGACTTCCTTGCGCAGCCGAAGCTGCAGTTCCTTGTGATAGTGCTTTCGCATGACGCCCAAGGTCGAAGGGTCCGCGATGATCGCGATGTCCTCGAACTTATTCTTCAGCACCATCGCGTTCAGGTGACGCGACAGCTGGGCCGCAAAGGTTGCTTCCTCGTCATCCCGGGGCGACCCTTCGTCGATCTGCGCGCCGTCGCCCGACAGGCTCTCCTGCGTCACCTTGGTCGTTTCCGACAGCTCCAGCCCGGATTTGGCCGTGTTGCGGAACAGGGTGGCAGAGTGGCCGTCGGCAACGACGACCAAGGCATTGTGGGGCAGCATGGTCAGCTCCTTCTTGCGTTCGCTTTCACGGGTTCAACGCAAGCCGGGACCGGTCAGTTGCAGCCTTCGCAAAAGCGGCGGATGCGTGCCATCGCGTCCTGAAGCACGGCGTCGCTGGTGGCGTAGGAGATGCGGAAATGCGGCGACAGGCCGAATGCCGCACCGAAGACGACCGCGACCCCGGTTTCGTCCAGAAGCGCGTTCGCAAAGGCTTCGTCGCTGTCGATCGGGGTGCCGCCGGCGCTGGTCAGGCCGATCAGCCCGGCGATCGACGGATAGACGTAGAACGCACCCTGCGGCACCGGGCAGTCCAGCCCCGGACAGGCGTTCAGCCCCGCCACGACCAGGTCGCGCCGCCGTTGGAACACCGCGCGGCTGTCGGTAATGTAATCCTGCGGCCCGGTCAGCGCGGCCTCTGCGGCGTACTGGCTGATCGAGCAGGGGTTCGAGGTCGATTGCGACTGCAGCTTGGCCATCGCCTTGATCAGCGCCTCGGGGCCCGCCCCATAGCCGATCCGCCAGCCGGTCATGGCATAGGACTTGCTGACCCCGTTCATGGTCAGGACGCGGTCCTTCAGCCGGGGTTCGACCTGTGCGGGGGTGCAGAACTCGAAGCCGTCGAAGACCAGGTGCTCATAGATGTCGTCGGCCAGCACCCAGACCTGAGGATGACGCAGAAGCACATCGCACAGCGCCGCCATCTGCGCCCGGTCATAGCCCGCGCCCGACGGGTTCGAGGGCGAGTTGAGGATCAGCCACTTGGTCCGCGGGGTGATCGCGGCCTCCAGCGCGTCGGGGGTCAGGCGGAACCCGGATGCCTGGTCGCATTCCACGACGACCGGCGTGCCGCCCGCCAGCAGGACCATGTCGGGATAGCTGACCCAATAGGGGGCCGGCACGATCACCTCGTCGCCGTCGTCCAGCGTGGCCATCAGCGCATTGTAGAGGATCTGCTTGCCGCCGGTGCCGACAGTGATCTGGGCAGGCGCATAGTCCAGCCCGTTCTCACGCGCGAACTTGTCGGCGATGGCGCGTTTCAGGGACGGCGTGCCGTCCACGGCGGTGTAACGGGTGTGGCCCGCGTCGATCGCGGCCTTTGCCGCGTCGCGGACGTTTTCCGGGGTGTCGAAATCGGGCTCTCCGGCGGACAGGCTGATGATGTCGCGTCCCTGTGTGCGCAGGTCCGCCGCGCGGGTGGTCATCGCGATGGTGGGCGAGGGTTTGATGCGGGCCAGCCGGTCCGAGATGAACGCCATGAGACACCTTGCTGCTGTCGGTTTGAACTGTCGGCCCGCATGGCATACGCTGCGCCGCACGCCCTCACAAGGACGAGAGACATGATCGACAGCTATGCCGAACCGGTGGCGACCCTTGGCGACCGCCTGACCGCCGCGCGCGAAGGCGCGGGCCTGGACATTGCCGCCATGGCCGATGCGCTTGGCCTGCGCCCCGAGACGCTGGAGGGGTGGGAGGTCGATCAGGCCGAACCGACGGCCAGCCTGATGGGACGGATCGCCACGGTCACCGGCGTCTCGCCGGTTTGGCTGTTGACGGGGCAGGGCGCGGGACCGCAAGACGCAAGCGCGGGGGCGGCTCTGCGTGCCGAGCTGGCCGATCTGCGCCGCCTGCTGGCCGAGGCCGCCGCCCGCGTGGACCGTCTGGAGGAAGCACTGTCGCATGGCTGATACGCTGGAAACCCCCGAGAACCGCCTGAAACGTCTGCACATGCGCAGCTGGCGGCGCGGCATGAAGGAGATGGACCTGATTCTGGGCCGCTTCGCCGATGACTGCCTGTCCGGGCTGTCCGGCCCCGATCTGGACCTGTACGAACGCATGCTGGCCGAGAACGATCAGGATCTGTACCTGTGGGTCACCGCGCGGATCGGCGACGGTCCCACCCGCGAGGCACCGCAGATGCTGACCCCGATGCTGGATCGGATCGCGCGACATGCCTCGACCCGCTTTGCGGCCGATCGCTAAAAATTTCGGCATTCCTGGCGCAGGAAGAGGCGGCAATTAACCGAAGATTGTCTTTTCTCTGTCATTGAGAGGTCATGACGAACAGGACAGGACATCCCGAAGCCATGCTTGCACCTGCACCCCGCGAACAGCATCCGACAGTCGATCCCACGGCCCTGGACGTGCCCCTGTCGGACATGACCGACGCCTATCTGGAATCCCTGCAGCTGCTGGAGCGGATGCACCGGCTGATGCTGGATCTGGTCAAGGACGAATTCGAACGCCTGCACCGGGGCGACCTGACCCCGGTCCAGGCCATGATCCTGTACAATCTGGGCGAGGCCGAGGTCTCTGCCGGAGAGCTGCGGTCGCGCGGCATGTATCAGGGATCGAACGTCAGCTACAACCTGAAGAAGCTGGTCGCGATGGGTTATGTCCATCACGAACGCTGCGACATGGACAGACGCTCGGTCCGGGTGCGCCTGACGGCCGAAGGCCAGGCGGTGCGCGACCTGGTGCAGCGCCTGTTCATCCGCCACGCCGAAGGGCTGGCCATGTCGGGCGTGCTGGAGGATCCGCCGCTGGATCAGGTGAACCTGCAATGCCGCCGCATCGAGCGGTTCTGGACCGAGCAGATCCGCTATATCTATTGAATTGAACCCGGCCCTGCGGGGCCGGGTATGCCTTTTCCTGGCGCCTTACCAGGTGCCGGTGTTCTCCATGCTGGACCACGGCTCCTGCGGGGGCAGGTGATCGCCTTCCTGCAGCAGTTCGATCGACACGTTGTCCGGGCTGCGCACGAAGGCCATGTGGCCGTCGCGCGGGGGGCGGTTGATCGTGACGCCGGCATCCTGCAGCTTCTGGCACATCTCGTAGATGTTGCCGACGCGGTAGGCCAGATGGCCGAAATGGCGGCTGTCCGAGGGCAGGCCGTCATCGCCGTCCCAGTTGTAGGTCAGTTCCACCGGGCATTCCGGCTGGCCCGGAGGCGCCATGAACACCAGGCTGAAGCGGCCCTTGTCGTTGTCGATGCGGCGCGTTTCCTCAAGGCCCAGCAGGCGGAAGAAATCCATCGTCTTGTCCAGGTCCTTCACGCGGACCATCGTGTGCAGATAGCGGATGTTCATAGAGTATCCTTTGACGTTTGGGTTGAAGGAGACATGGTCTTGGCGCCGGCGCAACGCAACCCCCGCGGGGGCGGTTGCCGCAGTCGCGTTCTTGACTTAGGACGAGGGTCACAGCACCGCCTGAAAGGACCGCCGCAATGCCCCTCACGCCCGAACAGCAGGCCGAGATCGACAGCCAGCGCGCCACGCCTCGCCAGACGCTGCGCGCCGTGTCCGAGGGGATGGAGAACCACCTGTACGTGGCGCATCCGGTTCTGGATCACGGGCTGGTGCGGGTCATCGACTATATGGGCGACGACGCGGCGATCTGTCAGGCGGCGCGCGTCAGCTATGGCAAGGGGACCAAGTCGGTGCAGAACGACGAGGGGTTGATCCGCTATCTGATGCGGCACTGGCATTCGACGCCCTTCGAGATGTGCGAGGTCAAGTTCCACGTCAAGCTGCCGGTCTTCGTGGCCCGCCAGTGGATCCGTCACCGCACCGCCAACGTGAACGAGTATTCCGGCCGCTATTCGATCCTGGACCGGGAATTCTACATCCCCGCGCCCGAGCATCTGGCCGCGCAGTCGTCGCAGAACCACCAGGGCCGCGGCGAGGTGCTGCAGGGCGCCGAGGCGCAGCGCGTGCTGGACCTGCTGCGCGAGGACGCAATGCGCAGCTATGACAGCTACGAGGCGATGCTGAGCCAGGAGGGGCAGCAGGGTCTGGCGCGGGAACTGGCGCGCATGAACCTGCCCGCCAACATCTATACCCAGTGGTACTGGAAGGTGGACCTGCACAACCTGCTGCATTTTCTGCGCCTGCGCGCCGACAGCCATGCCCAATACGAGATCCGGGCCTATGCCGACATCATGTGCGACATCACCCGCGACTGGGTGCCCGCCGCCTTTGGTGCATTCCAGGATTACCGGATGAATGCCGTGAACCTGTCCGCGCAAGCAGCCGATGCGCTGCGGCGACGCCTGGCCGGAGAGGTCGTCACGCAGGAAAATGCCGGCATGGGCGCGCGTGAATGGCGCGAGTTCCAAGCCGTCTGGGGCTGAGCGGGGGCGCACCACGCGCCCCCGTCCGGATCAGAACGTGAAGTCGTTCAGGTCCAGGTTGGCGCGGTTGAAATCCTCCAGCACGATCACGGTGGAGGCGTTCACCGTCAGGATCGTGTCACCGCCCTGCTGCACCGCGCCGTTGATGGCGCGCTGGACCTGGCCGCGATCGAGGTCGTCGATCTCGATCCGGTCCAGGCCGTTCTGGAAGTCGACGATACGGTCGCGCCCGTCGCCCAGGTCGAATTCGAACCGGTCGGCGCCGATCCCCCCGGCCAGGATGTCGTTGCCCCGACCGCCGTCCAGCGTGTCGTTGCCCTGGTTTCCGTGCAGGATGTCGGCGCCGTCATCGCCCTCGATCTCGTCATTGCCCTCGTTGCCGAACAGCCGGTCATTGCCGCCGTCGCCTTCCAGGTCATCCCGGCCCTGACCGCCATAGAGCAGGTCGTTGCCCTGATTGCCCTCCAACTCGTCGTCGCCCCGGCCGCCGAACAGGGTGTCGAAGCCGAAGCCGCCCCACAGATCGTCGTTTCCGTCATCGCCGCGCAGCAGGTCGTTGCCCGCACCGCCTGCCAGGCTGTCATTGCCCGCGCCGCCGTTCAGCACGTCGTTGCCGTTCTCGCCCCAGATGCGGTCGAAGCCGCGGTTGCCATTCAGCACGTCGTTGCCGTCGCGCCCATAGATCAGGTCGGCCAACGCGCTGCCGTTGATCCGGTCCGCACCCGAGGTTCCGTTATAGCGTGCCATTCAAGCGATCCTTTCATATTGTCGGCCCCCCATGCGGCGGCCCTGTGCGAATCGCGATATCACGGGCCCGCTGACAGCCGGCTGACGGGGGCTGTCAGCGCGCTGTCAGCTTGGCCGTGCTAGGACGCGGGGATGAAACGATCCCTGTCCAGCCTGATGCTGATCCTGCTGCCGCTGACCCTTGCGGCGCAGCCGATCGCCCCCGATTACGAGACCGCCCGCCAGGCGGTGGACCGCGGCGACATGCTGCCGCTGGAGCAGATCCTGGCGCGGATCGAGGCGCGCCATCCCGGCCGCATCGTCGAGGTCGAGCTGGAAGACGAGGACGGCCTGTGGCTCTATGAGATCGAGGTGCTGACCCCCGAGGGCCGCCTGATCGAGATAGAGCTGGACGCCCGCACGGGGGCGATTTTGGGATACGAGGAAGACGACGACTGATGCGCGCCCTTGTGGTCGAGGATGACAGCCGGATCGCCGCCGATCTGGGCCGGGCGCTGACTGCGGCCGGGTTCCGCGTGGACGGCACCGCATCGGGCCAGGACGCCTGGTTCCGGGGCGGGACCGAGGGGTACGACCTGATCGTGCTGGACTTGGGGCTGCCCGACCTGGACGGTCTGACCGTGCTGAAACGCTGGCGGGCCGAGGGGTGCGATTCGCCCGTGCTGATCCTGACCGCACGGGGCGCCTGGACCGAGCGGGTCGAGGGGATCGAGGCCGGCGCCGACGACTATCTGCCCAAACCGTTCCGCATGGAGGAGCTGGTGGCGCGGGCCCGCGCCCTGGTGCGCCGGGCAGGCGGCCGGGCCGAACCGCGGATCGAGGCGGGCCGCCTGACCGTCGATCTGAACCGCATGACGGCGCTGGTCGATGGCGTGCCGGTCCCGCTGACCCCGCTGGAGTTCCGCCTGATCGCGCATCTGGCCGTTCACCGCGACCGCGTCGTCTCGCCCACGGAACTGCTGGAGCACCTTTACGGCGACGATGACGCGCGCGAGGCCAACGCGCTGGAGGCGGTCGTGACCCGCATGCGCCGCAAGCTGGGTCCGGGCATCGTCGCGACGCGGCGCGGCTTCGGCTATCTGCTGGAGGGCGGTGCATGAGGCCTTTGTCGCTGCGCCTGCGGCTGATGCTGCTGGGCGGGGCGACCATCCTGCTGGTCATGGCGCTGTCGGTGACGATGCTGGCGGTGTTGTTCGACCGCCATGTCCAGCGCGTCGCCGTGTCGGACCTGCGCGATCGGGCGCTGGTTCTGCTGTCGGCGATCGAACCCGGCACGCCGCCGCAGATGCGCGACCAGCCGCGCAACCCGTCGTGGCAGCTGCCATTCTCGGGGCATTACTGGCAGGTGTGGCTGGGGGACCAGCCCCTGCGGTCGCGTTCGCTGTGGGACGTGACGCTGCCTGTGCCCGCGGATGCGCCGCCGCCGGGCGAGGGGCGGGTGCTGCAGCTGGACGGGCCGGGCGACCAGCGCCTGCTGGCGCTGGATCAGCAGGTGCTGATCGGGCAGGGTGCGACCGCGTCCCCCATCCGCCTGATCGTGGCTGAGGACATGGAGGATTCCGCGCAGGCCCGCGCGGCCTTTCTGCGCGACCTTGTCCCATGGCTGGCGGGATTGGCGGCGCTGCTGCTGGCGGCGTCCTTCGTCCAGGTCACGCTTGGCCTGCGCCCGCTGGCCCAGGTCGGCGCGCATCTGCGCGGGCTGGCGCAGGGGCGCAGGCGGCGCCTGGGCGACGATCTGCCCTCCGAGGTCGCGCCCCTGGCCCGCCAGCTGGACCATCTGCTGGACGACCGCGACCGAGAGCTGGATCGTGCGCGCCACCGCGCCGGCGATCTGGCGCACGGGTTCAAGACGCCGCTGCAGGCGCTGCTGGGCGATGCCGAGGCGTTGCGCGATCAGGGACGGACCGAACAGGCCGACAGCATCGAACATGTCGTCACCGTGATGCGGCGCCATGTCGACCGGGAACTGGCGCGCGCCCGCATCCGCACCGACGCTGCACAGGCCCGCGCGCATCCCGCCCCGATCGTCGCCCGGCTGGTGCAGGTGCTGCAGCGCACGCCCGCGGGTGCCGGGCTGGACTGGCAGGTCGACCTGCCGCAGGCAGTGGCGCTGCGCATCGACCCTGACGACCTGACCGAGGCCCTGGGCGCGCTGCTGGAAAACGCGGCCCGCCATGCGCGGTCGCGGGTGTGGGTCGGGATGCGTGCGGATCACGATCGGACGGCAATCATCATCCGCGACGACGGGCCGGGCGTGCCCGATGCCGAGCTGGCGCGGTTGGCGCAGCGCGGCGTGCGGCTGGACCAGGGCGGCGACGGTCAGGGGATCGGTCTGGCCATCGTCACCGACATCGCCGAGGCCGCGGGCGGTCGCCTTGAGCTGATCAACATGCTGCCGGGCCTTGCGGCGGAACTGCACCTGCCGCGCCACCCGGACTGATGGTCAGGACGCGAACAGACCGTCGAAATCGGCAAAGCCCTTGACCTCGATCGGGTTGCCCGAGGGGTCGAAGAAGAACATCGTCCGCTGCTCTCCGGGCTGGCCCTCGAAGCGGATCTGGGGCGGGATGTCGAAGGACACGCCCGCCGTGGCCAGGCGGTCGGACAAGGCCAGCCAATCCGCCAGCGGCAGCACGACCCCCAGATGCGGCATCATCACCATGTGATCGCCCACCTGACCGGTGCGGGTGGTGGGAAAGGGCGTGCCCAGATGCAGCGAAAGCTGATGGCCGAAAAAGTCGAAATCGACCCAGGTGTCGGTGGAGCGACCCTCGGCACAGCCCAGGATGTCGCCATAGAAGCGACGGGCCGCGTCCAGGTCGGTGACATGGATGGCAAGGTGGAACAGGGATTTCATCGCGGCCTCCGTGGTTGCGGGGCAGTGATGCACGCGCGGGCCGCGCCCCGCAAGTCAGTCCAGCGCGTCCAGAACGCCGCCCGCCACGCGCGCGGTGTCCGACCAGCCCGGCAGCGCCGCCCCCGCCCGTGCGGCGGCGGCCGCCCGTGCGGCACGCTGGGCCGGGTCGGTCAGCATGCGGCGCAGCGCCTGCGCCAGCGCGGGCGCATCGTCGGGTGCGACCAGCAGGCCCGCACCGGCCGGAACCGTTCCCGGCACCGCGCCCGCACGCGTGCTGACGATGGGCAGGCCATGGGACAGCGCCTCGTCGAAGACGATGCCGTAACCCTCGTACCGGGTCGCCAGCGCAAAGATCGAGGCTGTTCGGTACAGGTCCGCCAGGCGATCCGCCTCTACCCGCCCGGCCAGTTCCAGCCGTCCGCCCAGTCCGCTGGCGGCGATCTGCGCCTGCAGGTCGGCAACATGGGCCGCGTCCCAGGGGTTGCCCACGATCACCGCCTGCCAGTCCAGATCGGCCAACGCCGCCAGCGCGGCGATCAGGACATCATGACCCTTGCGTGGGTGCAGGATGCCCACCGACAGGATCAGCGGCGGATCCTGCGGCGTGGCGGGCTGTTCCGGGCGGTCGGTGCCGGGGCGGACGACGGTGATCCGGTCGGCGGGCACGTCATAGCGGTCGACCAGCATGTCGCGCGTATGCGGGCTGGGCACCATCACGTGGCGCGCATGGGCCAGGTTCGCGCGCTCGGTCCGCCACAGATGGTCGGCCAGATCGGCGGGCAGGGCGCTTTCCTGGGCCAGGGGATGATGGATCATCGCCACGATGGGGACGCGGATCGCGGCCACTCCCTGCGGGTCCAGCGCGCCAAAGGCCAGCCCGTCGATGATCACCGGCCGATCCGCGGGCAGCGCCTGCAGCGCGTCCAGCGCCTGACGCATGTCGCTGTCGGACGGGGTCGGAAAGCTGTCGGGCAGGGCCATGACATCGACATGCCGACCCTGGTCGCGCAGCCCCTGCACCATGCGGCGGTCGTAGATATAGCCGCCGGTCAGGGTGGTGATGTCGCCCGGGAGGGCAAAGGTCAGGGTCTTTGGGTCGGTCACGGGTCTGCCTGTATGGCTGCGGGGGCGGGACGGTTGACGCGGCGCTGCGCCAACAGGACCAGCAGCCCCGGCAGGGTGCTGGCCAGAAACATCAGGCCGAAGGCCAGGCTGGCGGCAAGCCCCGCCTGCGCGCTGGCGCCGATCAGGGGGAACAGCCCGGCGGCCGCACCCTCGCGCAGACCCCACCCGCTGACGGTCAGCGGCAGGATCATGGTCAGAAGGATCAGCGGCACCAGAACGGCGGTCTCGACCGGGGACATCATCGTGCCGGTGGCCGCGGCGCAGAAGGCAAAGGCCGCAAGGTTGGCCCCGGTGATCGCCAGGTTCAGCGCCACCTGACGCGGCAGGGCGCCCGGCGCCAGCAGCGTGACGCGCAACGCGCCCCGCAGATCGCGTGCGGCGGTGCCTGCGCGCCCAGGCAGCTGTCCAGCACCGCCGCA
>NZ_WEKR01000045.1:0-11464 GCF_024105395.1 Paracoccus sp. 08
GCTGCTGAACAAGGAGATCTTCGACACCTTGGACGACGCGCGCCGAAAGATCGCCCTCTGGCGCTACGACTACAACGCTGTCAGGCCGCACTCCTCGCTCGGCAACCTGACGCCGCTCGAAGCGCGCCGGACGCTTGCGCTCCCTGATGGCTCCGCGCCCGGCGCGCTTGCCATGAAACCACCCCCCGACTACCAATCTCAAACCGGCAGACTCTCATTATGAACGAGGGACGATCGGGGGGCAGGTCAACGGCAGTGAATTATTTCGTTCAGTCCGTATTCCCAGATAACAGTGTCACCGCATTTAGGTCCGTGTTCTTGCAAGCAGCGGTACGTACCACACAATGTGGTGTTTGCTCCCACCGCCAGGTTTGTGATGGGACCAAGATACGTTGTCCAGCCGTCCCGGAACAGCGAGTTTGATCCCCCGACGATATACACGCTCATGAGTGCCACCCTTTTTTGACACCCTATTCAATGGCAGGACAACGACAAGAGCGCATGCATATGGGGCCACGCTATTCGCATTTTTTCATCTAACCAAGTTACCCGCTAAGCTTGCATGAACCCGGGCACTTGCTGAATTTTCTCTTTCCATTCTATCTGCGCGGAAGGTGACAACCATGCTCCGCCACCAAATCCAAGCGTCAATCTTCCCGGAGAACCGGGCCCTGTTACATCACTTGCTGTGAGGATTGCCAATGCGATCGGTATCCCCTAGCAGCAACGGAACTGAGCGTGATGCTGGCGGCGTGGGATACGATAGTTGATTAGTCGCCGGGCGATCGGTTGTTGCGTCAGTTCGGCGGCGGGATTCTTTATATACCAGACCCGGAATGACTGACCATTGGAACGATTCGATGCCTATGATTGAACTATCCTTCTGGATGGGTTTATAATCGGCTGTTTCATCCCTATCTTGCCGTAGAGCCTCATGCACGCTATGAAATCATCATTAAAACGCCCCACAGTCGTTACTGCGAGGCGTTTAGATATTTTGATTAGTAATTAAATTTTTGCGACAAGTGGTCTTTTGTTCTGAAGATGCCGCGACACGATCTTACGACCCAAGCGACCAGATAGAAGACGACGTACCCCCCTCGGCTGATAGCCAGGCTCTGCAAGCTGCGGGAGCAAAGCTAGAATTTCCGCTCGAGCTGCTTGACCAACAGACTTAAGAGCTTGTTTTCCAGTAAACAACGACTCTGTTTCAGCGCCGTTTGCAGTAACGACCTCATGTTGGCCCAACATGAAATGATAGTACTCGACGGTATTCAGATCCTTCGCAATGTCGATGCCGTCAACCTGCAATAGCTGCTTTGCCGCCACGAGAACTTCGCTTGAACCTGAAACTCTCTCGGCAATTTTTGAGCGAATTAGTATTCTATGTTGAGGTGAGACCAAAAGGTCATAGGCAGGCAGTCCTCTACCCAAGGCGCCAGACGTAATACGAACTGGTCTGAAATTTGGGAAAGCCGTCAACATCGAAGCGCTTAATTTGCGCGATCCGATCCAAGTGATTGCGACATCTCCACTGTCTTTGGTGGTCACCATGTCGCCGATTCTTAGGTCTTCAACAGGAATGTAGCCGTGCGAAGTCAGGATCGTCGTTCCCTTTGCAAAGCAAACGAAGCCAACAATATCGTCCTCATCAACTACCAAGACAGCGTCAGGATCGGGGTCTTGCGTTGTAATGACGTTATTTACTATACCATTCACGCCGTTTGGAAATAGAGTTGAAATCAGGGGATTTGAGACAACTTCGGTAAGTGGAGCATTTACCAATTCGGTAACCACCGGGTTAGGTATACCTGGTCTGGTTATTGTTGCGCTTGCTGTCAGATTTGCAGCATCAAGTGGATTTTCTGTTATGATGAAAACATTTCCACTGCTATCTACAAAATAGCTGCCGGAAATGGGATTAACGCGCACTTGTACGCTAACGATCAGGGGGGAGCCAATCGTAAGCGCAGCGTTGGAAAACTCAACGCCTCCCTGATAGGTTCCTTGGAGAGGCTCATCTGCAACAATCGGAGCAACAGCCTCCCCTGGCGCTGTCGTCGTTGTGCTTCCATCGTCCCGGACGTTGTAGCCCTCAATTTCTCTGGATGCTCCAAAACTATTTAAGACGCCTGTTTGAGGCAGTGTCACGACTGGCGTGTCAGCCTCAAGATCGATAGTTGCGCCGTTGATCTGCGTAATAAAGGGCATGCGAATTCCTTCCTATACACCGATGGCCCCGCTGAATGCGGAGTATGAAGCAGGCGTGAAGGTCAGTGCGCAGTGTCCTTAAGGTTGTGTACCACACCGTTTAGTTGAATCCTAACATTTTATTAAGAATTTGTTTGGAAGCTGGTTGGGGTGATTTCCCAGTGGTTGTCTCTTGGAAAAGTCGGCTGCGGAAGTTCGCTACCTGTGACTCTGTTGGGGCCTACGCTGAGGTGTTGTGTCCTGAGCCCCGCATCCTCCTCCAGTTTGAGATAGAATCCGCTTGAAACCGAGGAGACGGACGATGAAGCGATCGAGGTTCAGCGAGGAGCAGATCATCGCAATGCTGAAGGAGCAGAGTCGACGCACTGCGTCGAGGGGATGCCTACGGCCGATGTCTGCCGCAAGCACGGGGTGAGTTCTGCGACATTCTACAAATACAAGGCCAAGTATGGCGGGCTTGAGGTGTCGGATGCGCGACGGCTGAGGGCGCTGGAGGAGGAAAACGGCAAGCTCAAAAAGCTGCTCGCCGAAGCGATGCTCGACAATGCCATCCTAAAGGATGTCGCGGCAAAAAAATGGTAGCGCCCGGTGTGAAGCGGGCGGCGGTGGCGCATGTCGTGGAGATCCACGGGGTGAGCCAGCGCCGGGCGTGCCAAGCCTTGGCCGTGGATCGGTCGAGCGTGCGCGATCGCGAGCCATGCGCCCCGACGACGCCGAGGCGCGGGTAGCGATGAAGGCCGTCGCGGCAGAGCGGCGGCGCTTCGGCTACCGTCGCATCCCCATCATGCTCGAACGCCAAGGGATCGTGATGAACCTCAAGAAGCTCAGGCGGCTCTACCGCGAGGAGAAGCTTCAGGTGCGCCGCCGGGGCGGCCGCAAGCGCGCCCTTGGCACGCGTCGGCTGATGCTGCTGCCGGATGCGCCGAACATCCGCTGGAGCCTCGACTTCGTCAGCGACGCGCTGACGGACGGACGCCGGTTTTGGGTGCTGGCGGTAGTCGATGACTACAGCCGAGAGTGCTTGGCGCTGGTGGCGGACACGTCACTGTCGGGGCATCGCGTCGTTCGCGAACTCGACGCCGTGATCGCCCGGCGAGGCCGTCCCGCCATGGTGGTCAGCGACAATGGCACGGAGCTGACCTCGATGGCGATCCTGTCCTGGTGCCAGCGCACCGGGATCGAATGGCACTACATCGCGCTTGGAAAGCCGATGAATCGAGCCATGTGTCCGCCACTGGTCCGAGAACCATGGCGAGGGGCTTCATCGAGTGCTTCAACGGGCGGTTCCGGGACGAGCTGTTGAACGAGACGTTGTTCTCGACCCTCGGCGAGGCCCGGCAGCAGATCCGCGCTTGGCAGGACGATTACAATCACCACCGCCCGCATTCCGGCCTCGGGAGCATGACCCCGGCCGAGTTTGGGGCAATGAAGGGGCTGGAAATGCGCGCCGCGTAGCCCCAGAAATCAACCCGCGGATTCTCCGAATGGCTGGAGGAGAGTCGGGTCTCAGGTCGCACGACGGGATTTGCAACTAGGTCACGGACCGCTCAAGCGGTCCCCCGTACCTGCCGCGCTGATACTAACCTAGTGCCTCAAGCACAGGCTCATATGGATTCCAGATCGGCACCAAAACGAGAGACGGCAAGCCTAGAAGAGCAGGATATCGTCTGCAACTGCTTCTGCACTTATGCCTCGCCCAACAAGCGTAATGACGTTTCCGTTTCCAAAATCTAAGACCGCCCCAGTGGGAGTTTCCCTGATGACATCGTTGTAGAACGCTGGAACAGACTGGCGAAGGATAGCATCGTCGATCATGAGTCGATCGATCCCGACCTGATAGTCTGTAATCATATCGGAACCACTGCCCGCGTGGAATACGAACGTGTCGGCACCAGCGCCACCATTGAGCAGGTCGTTACCCTGTGATCCAATCAACGTGTCATTTCCGGCGCCACCTTGAAGGGTGTCGGAGCCATTGCCGCCTACCAACTTGTCGTTGCCGCCTCCACCCCTCAGAACGTCATTGCCATTCCCACCGATGAGAGTGTCGAAACCATATCCGCCGTTTAAGGTATCGTTGCCCTCTCGACCCCATAGAAGGTCATTTCCGCCATGACCCTCAAGTCGGTCATTGCCCTGGTTTCCATCGAGGACATCATTCCCAAGCCCGCCCAACAATTCATCAAAGCCATAACCACCGATGAGACGATCATCTCCTTGCCCACCGTCAAGGGTATCGTTCCCACCTCCGCCATGAATCCAGTCGTCACCTGCCAGCCCTCGAGCAAGATCGGCACGACCGCCAAGCTGAAAGTCGTCGGAACGGGCGGTTCCTTGCACGGCGAGGCCATCTGGCGAGGAGGTCTTGACGACACCGTCGAATGTATCGTCACGCCATTCGCTGCGGCTTTCTGCACTCGAGTCGATCGCCGGAACAATGCCTCTTCCAAAAACACCAGTATCCAACGCTGGCTGCCCTGTCGTCCGGCCAAAGTTCTGAGTGACCATCAGAACCGTATGGCCCTGGAAATTGCCCATCTCCAGACCGATCCCAATGAACTCCATATTAGGGTCCACGATGTTCCGGTAGTGACTTGGGCTATTCAGGAGGTTCTGGTGCAGCTGCCTGATTTCGTCAGTCAGGTCCGAAGCGCCACGAACTTGGACATACCCCAAGTTCTCTCTTGTGCCCCAGCTCTCCCCATACATAGGGAAGCCAGCCCTCGCCATACGATCAGACGCAGATGATCCACCTGCACCCGTATGTGAAAACACGTCGGCAGAGAGCATCCACTGACTATGTAGTTCGGCGGACGCATTTAAGGGTCTTGCAATCTTAAGCGGGGCAAGGCCGTTCTCGAGGCGAGTGCTGTTCACTAGCTGGACGAAGTAGCGCTCTTGGGCAGTCGCAAAGCTCATGAATCTATCCTTTTCGAGAGCAAATAGCATCAAGTGTGAGCATAACGCAAACATCTCCTTTAGATTGTATAATAATCATGTGAACAATTCAGGATTGATTATCTTGATACCTCGGTTGTGATAAATGGGCACGGTTGGTCATCGCGATGCTCTCAAAGAATGGCCATTTTGATACAATGCCCAAGGACTGGAGGAGGTTTGGCCGCGCTCACCGGTCAAGTGAGGCCACAGGCCTTATGGTCGGTCAGACAGCCGGTATGAACGCGGGGCATCGGAACATTCACACCTTGTTCCGGATACGTCGCCTTGGCTTCTCAACACTATTCATAGGGACCCTGATGTCTTGTGTATGGAATCAAAATCCGTTTCAGCAATGGGTGTCCGTTTTAGTCAGACGGCCCTTGTCCCGCCCATTCGTATTATTATTTTGGAGATGGCTGGATCATCGAACCATTGGCTCACATTGGCTGTCAGCGTCCTTCTCTCTATTATCCGTTCGGGCTGCTTTTGTTTCTCGGTTGGTATTCGACGCGCTGGCGCGAGCTCGTTGTCGTGTCGGGTGTTTACATTTTGCAATTATTGCGGTCTTCTTATCTCCCGTGACGGTGTACCACCTTGTCACTGCACCCAGCGGAGTTACTGCGCCGGGTTTGCTTGAGGATCCAACTCCTGAGTAGAATGGATTATCATGAGCAAGACCACGAACAAGTTTTCGCCCGAAGTGCGCGACCGCGCCGTGCGGCCGGTACTGGACAGCGAAGGCCAGCACCAGTCTCGCTTGTAAGCCATCGTATCGATCGCCGCGAAGATCGGCTGCTGGGCGCATAGGCTGAATGACTGAGTCAAGAAGGCCGAGGTCGACAGCGGCAAGCATGCGAGCGTTCCAACCGAACTGGCCGAAAGGATGAAGGCGATGAAACAAGAGAACCGCGAGCTGCTCCAGGCGAATGACATCCTCCGCAATGCGTCAGCGTATTTTGTGATTGCGGAGCTCGACCGCCGGTCGAAGTAATGGTGGGTTTTATTGCCGCGCACTGAGATGCGCACGGGGTCGAGCCGATCTGCAGCGTTCTGCTGATTGCCTCCTTCACCTATTACGATCAACAGGTCAGGCCGGCTGATCCCGCCAGGCGATCGAAGCATGCGCGCAGGAATGAGGCGCTACGCCTCGAGATCCGGCGTGTGTTTGAGCAGGCCTGGCGGGTCTACGGCGTCCGGAAGATTTGGCGGCAGTTTCGCAGTGAGGGTTTTGATGTGACCCGCTGCACGGTCGCGCGGCTGATGAATAGCATGGGTATTCAAGGCATCATCCGCGGCAAACCGCATAGGACGACAATCTCTGACAGGAAGGCGCTCTGTCCGCTAGACAAGGCGGGCCGCCAGTTTTGGGTGCCTGCGCCGAACAGGCTGTGGGTCAGCGATTTAACGAATGTCGCCACTTGGAAGGGGTTCATCTATGTCGCTTTTGTCATCGACGCCTATGCTCGCCGGATCGTGGGCTGACGCGTCAGCACTTCGGCGCATGCCGGTCTCTTGATGCGCTGGAACAGGCGGTTTACGAGTGCCGTCCCGGCGAAGGGGTTGGGGTGGGGATGGTCCACCATAGCGGCAAGGAGCCGCATTATTTATCCATTCGCTACAGCGAGCGGCTGGCCGAGGCCGAAATCGAACCTTCGATGGGGCAGCGTCGATGACAGCTATGATCACGCGCTGGCGGAGACGATCAACGGGCTAAAAAGGGCGTAGGCTGTGTTGAAACGTCAGCGTGTGTCGTCACCTGAGGGAATTAAGCGCGAAGATCTAGCTTGCGTTTCCAAACAAACCACAACGAGCAGCGCCGTTCAGGCGTCAGAGCACTCACCGACCCTGGGCCCTGATCAGCGTGATCATTCGCTCGATGTTGTAGGCGAGGACGTTCAGCGCAATCTCTGTTTTCACGTTCTTCAGCCGTCGGGTAAGAAAGTGGAACGTGCCCATCCACGCCTTGATGAAGCCAAACAAGTGCTCGACCGTGCCTCGGCGCATCGTCATTGGTTCAGTCGGTCCGATCAGCCTCGCCCGTGCCGCCTATACCAAGTGATCATGCGCCCACCTTGCGGTTCGGCGCTCCTTGCCGGTCGTTAATCGCGATTTCATGGGGCATGTGCCACCCACGCTGGTCCTGCGGCGGCCAAGTTCCAAGGCGTCTTCCTCGGTTCTTTGGTCATACGATAGTGCTTCCCCTGCAGGACACAACGATAGATACCCGTGTCGGTCATATAGGCGAAGTCCGCCTTTTCATATAGCATGTCGAGGCGGTCGCCCGATGTCTCGGGGCGCGGGATTGCAGTAGTGATTCCATGGCGGGTCAGGCTCTGTCGACCGCTGAAGGTTCTGTTATCGGCCAGCACATGCATTTCGTGACGACGGAACGCATCCTTCGCCTCATTTGCCATCGGCACCGAAAAAACACGGTTATGACCGATTCGTGAGTTCATGTGCGACGATCAGGTGGTTCTCGGTGTCGACGGCAGACTGGACATTATAGCCGACTATGCCGCTGCTCCTGGCGCTGGTCGCCATGGCGCGGGCATCGGGAACTGTCAGCGATATCTGCCCGTCCAGCGCATCGGGCAAGGCCCGACCCATTGCGCGTAGGTGTTAGGTATGCTGCCGGACATCCCCATAACGCTTAGCCAAATACTCAACCTCTTTGGCCCCAACCTCACCGTCCTCCTGTCGATCAACCTGCACATTTCCGGGATGAAGTGGTTTATGTTCCCTCCCAAGTGGACGATGCGGCTGGTGGTCTTGCCCGTGGTAAAGTTGCGATCCCGGCTGTTCTTACCTCCCGAACTTTCTCCCGTCGGTGGCACGCAGGAGCTATCCGACATGCCTGAGCCAGCGGCGTAGCTTCACGAACTGAGCACAATTGCGGCGGATGCTGGGGGCGCTGTTACGCCGGAAGTCAGCTATGGTTTTGTGATTCCGAGAAGGAGGCGGATTAACCACATGAGTTCGTCGTTCTGCCCGGCTTGCTTATCAATATTTATAAGAATTTTATATAGTATAGCAGAACGATGCAATATAAATTTTGGAAGTGAATTATAAAAATATTTTTTAAAAATTAAATTTTGGATTTCCGAAATGCGCAACGCGCGCACTGTTATGCAATCGTTAATAAATTCAATTTAAAAAAGGGTTCTGCAATGTTCTGCGATAACTATTAATTACTTGTTTCCATACTGTAAATCAATTCATCGCGGAACGTTGCTGATCAGCCCATTCTAAATTCACTTCAGGAAGGACACGTAATGAGCATTTTCGTCGGCCTCAGCGGCTTGGCGGACTATTCCGCTGCACAACCTTTCATAAATGTCTTAAAATGCGGGCGTAGATGGGAGGGTCGTTCTGCATCAGCTTGGGTTCAAACGTCAAGCGATGCGATGAAATCAGGTGGCCATCTGGATGGTAATGGCAATCCAATCCGTATTCCGTCCGGCGCCAATCGGGTTGGAACGATTGTCCTGTGCGAAATCAACGCGGCAGACACAACTCTGAATGGACGATACAGACTGGCGTGGACCGGCGATGGTACCGTATCTGTTCAGGGGGTAGGGGGCGTCACCCGCGGCGCTGGCTGGTTGGAGTTCGACTATCGCGCTTCTGGCGGCAATATGGTCTTGATCGACTTGACGGCGATCAGCCCAACTAACCCGATAAAGCTGGTTTCATGCGTGCGGACGGATCATCTTGCGCGACACGCTGCGGGTGAGATTTTCCGACCTGCTTGGCTCCAGCAGATACGCGGCTTCCCGCTGCTGCGCTTTATGGATTGGATGGGCACAAATAACAGCAAGCAGCGTATTTGGGCCGACCGCACACCTGTCTCGTCTTTCAGCTACGTCCTTGGCGCGCCTGTCGAGGTGATGGTGGCGCTGTGCAACGTAGTTGGCGCCGATCCTTGGTTTTGTATTCCGCATCTTGCCACCGACGATTACATCACTCGCTTTGCCCAATACGTCCGTACGAACTTGCGTGCTGATCTAACGGCGCGGTACGAGTACTCTAATGAGGTCTGGAACTTTATGTTCGGGCAGGCGCAGTGGGCCAATGAACAAGCTCTACGTTTGTGGCCTGACTACGTAAATCAAGATGGATGGATGCAGTTCTATGGCGCGCGAGCGTCCGAGATGGCTATATTGATTGACCAGGTATACTCTGGGACAACCGGACGTCATCGCAAGGTCATCACGACCCATACCGCATGGCTGGGTCTTGAACAGGGTATGCTGGAAGCACCAAAATGGGTTGCGATGCAGCAAGGCCGCCGGGCTCCGCGACTGCGTTTCGACGATTACGCTGTTACCGGATATTTCGGCCACGGTTTGGGCGCACAGCAAGTTCAGGACTGGCGCACTAGCTTGACCGAGGCTCAGGCGTTCGAGCGCATGGCGGGCGTGCTTGATCGCGAGATCACCGGACTAGAACGCCAATGGCGCGATCAGAAAGCCATTGCGGATAAAGCGGGCCTTCGTTTGGTAATGTATGAAGGGGGAACTCATATCACGCCGGATCACGGTGTCCTGAACCAGAACACGGGTCTTTTGGATTTCATCGAAAAGTTCAATTACTCAGCTCATATGAAGCCCCTTTATACTCGCGCTATCGCTGGTTTCAAAGCGGCAGGGGGCGAGGCCTTCAACGTCTTTGTCGAAATGGAACGAGCCAGCAGGCACGGGTTCTGGGGCGGCTTACGCCATGCTTCGGACAGCAACCCCCGTTGGGATGCCATTATGGCTGCGATGGCTGAACCTGACATTACGCCTGCACCGGTGGTCCCCTCGCCGGTCATCCCCACTCCTCAGCCACAGCCACCTATCGTGACGCCCAAGCCGCCGGTCGTCGATCCCACACCCGACCCCAAGCCCAATCCTGCACCGACCCCCGATCTGGAACCGAGCCCCAAGGAGACCAACATGGCTGAACAGAAGCTGCTGACCGAGATTTTGTCCGGCTTGAACACGATTACCACCGCGCTTAAGGCTCATCTTGCCGCTGAGCCTGCCACGCCTGCACCAGTAACGCCACCGGTTCAACCGCCGGTCACGCCTCCGGTACAGCCCCCGGTGACGCCGCCCGTGACCCCGTCGCCGCAAATTCTGCCGACTGGCTATCGTGCCACGCAGGATTTCAAGATCGACAAGGATCTTCAGTTCGACTGGTCGGCCGCAGGTGGGGTAAACATCTTCCTGCCGAACTGGGCGGGGGGCGATCGAGGCAATGGCGTTGGCGGGAGCCTTGGTACGCCCCGCCGTGTTGTTTATCCAGACGCAAAGTCGGTCGCGATTACGGCTGGCATGGAAGAGGGCCGTTGGCTTAATGGCGCACTTCAACTGAACCGGCCTACCAGCGCTATCGGCAAATGGGGCGCTGTCGTCACTAGCGAAACAGCAACCGCAGTCAATGCATTCTTCACCTACGCAGGCAACAGCAAGGAGCTTGATTTTGAACTGGTGAAGCAAAACGGGGTTATCGGTTGGGCTCCGGCCGTGCATATGCCCCGAACTGGCGGCGGCCGAGCATCCTCGGATCGCCGGCAGCTAAAGCTTGGCGAATTCAAATTGGGCGTTCCTCAACGTTTGGAGTTCGAACTCTTTGCCGATCGCTGCGAATTCTCTATTGACGGTAAAGTATTCGAGACTGTTCGCCACGCCGATATGGGCGCAGGCTTTATTTGGGATACAACCACGGGGATGGCAACCTTCGCCACAATTGAACGCCACCAGTCGTGGGCGGGCTGGAGCGCGGCTGATTATGCAAATGAAAACCGGATGACGGTCCATGGCTTCCGTCTTCCAACTATGCCGTAGAAACTAGCCTAGCTGCTAATGCGCGTTAAAAAAATACAGTATTCTTGCTAAGCCACTGCATAACAACTAATATTAAATCCGTATCTAGGGGCCATATGCATATCGCGCTTGGCCCCTTTTTCGCAGCGTTTCAACCGGACAAATAGATAGCTGCCTTAGTTGTGCCAATCCTATAACTTTCTATGGGGAAAACGTGCAATATTTCAGATCTAGATGGCACACATCCCATTCTAGGCTCCAGACTTGTTAATTTTCAAAGCCAGAAGATGACAGTTGCGGCGAGAGCGATGGCGGACAGAAAGCCCTTCGGGCACCTGTCGTAGCGGGTCGCGACGCGGCGCCCGTCCTTGAGCCTGCCGGACATGATCTCGATACGATTGCGCCGCTGGTAGCGGCGTTTATCGTATGTGACGGGCTTGCCTCGGGATTTCCGGCCAGGAATGCATGGCGTGATGCCCTTGTCCTGCAATGCTTCACGATAC
>NZ_WEKR01000046.1:0-11961 GCF_024105395.1 Paracoccus sp. 08
TGGCGTCAATCATCACTGTCTTCCGGTCGGCGGCTTCGGAACCTCCATCATCCGGGCGAAAACACCGATGTCGCTCCAGCGCTTCCATCGGTTGTAGAGGGTCTTCGGTGGACCACACTCTGGCGGCGCATCGGACCAACGCAAGCCATTACGATTGATGAAGACTATCCCGCTCAAGACCCGCCGATCATCGACCCGTGGGCGGCCATGGCTCTTTGGAAAGAACGGCCGCAGCCGCGCCATCTGCTCGTCACTCAGCCAAAAAAGATTGCTCAGCATGCCCCCATCAGTTCGGGAGCGTGAAACACGCCGGCAAGGGGGTCGCAACCCGATTAATGGGTCCTGACCCTAACTTCTGACCATGATAAAGCTATGGTTTATCGCGCTTACGCTAGATATTTTTCAAATGCTTGGGCCTGCGATGGCGTCTGGCGTAATGTCAGGCGCTATTTTTCGTTAAGCTTCAGCTATACTCTGGACGATAATGGTTCAACGAACCAAAAAGAATACCTCCTCAAGCAACGATTTTCTTATTAACTTCATGATTTCGTTGGTGACCCCGACAGGACTCGAACCTGTAACCTGCCCCTTAGGAGGGGGCTGCTCTATCCAGTTGAGCCACGGGGCCTGCCGGGCATGCATACTCAAATCGGGGGGCGCTTGGCAAGCGGCGGCAGGGGCGGTTGTGGGCAGGTCTGTCCTTCGCTAACATCGGCTATCCACAGATCGGAACGCCCCATGCTGCCCATTCGACCGCGCCGCCCCCTGACCCTCAGAGACGTCTCCGAGGCGTCGGGCGTCTCGGAGATGACCGTCAGCCGGGTCTTGCGCAACCGGGGCGACGTGTCGGCGGCCACGCGTGAAAAGGTGCTGACCGCGGCCAAGACGCTTGGCTATGTTCCCAACAAGATCGCGGGCGGACTGGCCAGCCAGCGGGTCAACCTGGTCGCCGTGGTCATCCCGTCGCTGTCGAACCTGGTCTTTCCCGACGTGTTGGGCGGCATTTCGGCGGAGCTGGACGATACCGGCCTGCAGCCGGTGATCGGTGTCACCAACTATTCTCCCGCGCGCGAGGAGATGGTGCTGTACGACATGCTGTCCTGGCGGCCCTCGGGCGTGATCCTGGCGGGGCTGGAGCACAGCAAGGCCGCCCGCGCGATGCTGCAGAATTCCGGCCTGCCGGTGGTCGAGATTATGGATGTCGACGGCGAGGGGATCGACACGCTGGTCGGCATCTCTCATATCCGCGCCGGGCGCGAGATGGCCGACCGTATCCTAGCGGCGGGCTATCGCCGCATCGGTTTCGTGGGCACCCACATGCCCGAGGATCACCGCGCCCGCAAACGTCTGCTGGGCTTCGAGGAGGGGCTGGCCGCCGCCGGCGTCCAGCTGGAGGCGCGCGAATACTATCAGGGCGGATCGTCCCTGCTGAAGGGGCGCGAGTTGACCGAGCGCATCCTGACCCGCGCACCGGACCTGGATTTCCTGTATTTTTCGAACGACATGATCGGGGCAGGGGGGCTGCTGCACTGCATCGACCGCGGCTATGACGTGCCCGGCAGGCTGGGGCTGGCGGGGTTCAACGGGGTCGACCTGCTGGACGGGCTGCCGATGCGCCTGGCCACCACGGATGCACGGCGCGTCGATGTCGGGCGGCGCGCGGCGCGGCTGGTATCGGGCAAGGACGCGGCGCCCGAAAACCGCATCATCGCGCTGACCCCGACCTTTCTGCCCGGCGACACGATCCGCGACGTTCCCGCCTGACGTCCCGCCTTGTGAGCGGCCCGCGCTAAGCCTATCTGTGGGCCATGCACATTCCCGTCGTCTCTCGCCTGCTGTCCCGCAAGCCCCGCGTCGCGGTCATCCGTCTGTCCGGCACCATTGGTGGTGCGGGGCGCGGCGGCGGCCTGAACGATGCGGCCCTTGCCCCCGTGATCGAACGCGCGTTCCGGCGCGGCAAGCCCCTGGCCGTGGCGCTGATCATCAATTCGCCGGGCGGGTCGCCCGTGCAGTCGTCGCTGATCGCGGCGCGCATCCGCAGGCTGGCGGATGAGACCGACATCCCCGTCCATGCCTTCGTCGAGGACGTGGCCGCATCGGGTGGCTATTGGCTGGCCTGCGCGGCCGACGACATATGGGCGGATGAAAGCTCGATCCTGGGGTCGATCGGGGTGATCTCGGCCGGGTTCGGGTTCGACCAGCTGATCCAGCGATGGGGCATCGAACGCCGCGTCCACACGGCCGGCACGTCGAAATCGACGCTGGACCCGTTCCGCCCGCAGGATCCCGACGACGTGGCCCGCCTGCACGCGATCCTCGAGCCGATCCACCTGGCGTTCAAGGACCATGTCCGCGCTCGTCGCGGCACCCGCCTGAACGCCGAACGCGACCTGTTTACCGGAGAGTTCTGGGCAGGGCTGGAATCCGTGCGCCTGGGGCTGGCTGACGGCATCGCTCATCCGGTCCCGCGGCTCAAGGCGCTGTACGGCGACAAGATCCGCTTCGAGGTGCACGGCATGCGCCGGCCGCTGCTGCGCCGCCTTGGCCTGTCCGCCGACCTTCTGATGGACGCGGCCGAGGATCGCGCCGCCTTCCAGCGGTTCGGCACCCGCGGATGATGCTGCGCATCGTCCTCCTGTTCCTGCTGGTCATGGTCGTCGTCGCCCTGCTGCGCGGACCGGGCCTGCGCCGTTTTCTGAAAAAATTCCTGGGGATCGACCATCGTGATCGTTGAACTGCTTCTGGTGCTGGGCGGACTGGCCCTTCTGGTTCTGGGGGGCGACCTGCTGGTCAAGGGCGCCGTCGGGCTGTCGCTGAAACTGGGCATGACGCCCTTGGTTGTGGGCCTGACCGTCGTGGCCTTCGGCACCTCGGCGCCCGAGCTGCTGGTGTCGCTGTCGGCGGCCCTGAAGGGGTCCAGCGGCATCGCCATGGGCAATGTCGTGGGTTCTAACATCGCCAACGTGCTGGTGATCCTGGGCGTGACCGCGCTGGTGTCTGTGATCGTCACCAAGGGGCACGACCTGCGCGAAAGCTGGGGGATGATGATCGCGGCCTCGCTGCTGTTGATCGGCATCGCCCTGACCGGAGAGATCGGGCGCCTTGAGGGCGTGATCCTGCTGCTGGCGCTGGCCGCGGTCCTGTGGCGGCAGCTGTCCACCGGCCGCGCCGAGGAGACGCAGGCCGACGGCGTGGACGGCGCGACCCTGGGCGCGGGCTGGGGGCGCATCGCGGTCTGGCTGGGCCTGGGCCTGGTGCTGCTGCCGGTCGGGGCGAACCTGCTGGTCAATGGCGCGACCGACATCGCCCGCGCCTTCGGCATCAGCGAGACCGTGATCGGGCTGACGCTGGTCGCGATCGGCACGTCGTTGCCGGAACTGGCGGCCTCGGTCGCATCCGCGCTGAAGGGTCGGGCGGACATGGCGCTTGGCAATGTGGTCGGCTCGAACATCTTCAACATCCTGGCCATCCTGGGGATCACCGCGGTCATCTCTCCGCTGCCCATCCCGCCCGAAATGCTGCGGCTGGACCTGTGGGTGATGCTGGGCGCGGCCCTGCTGCTGTTCCCGTTCCTGTTCCGCGGCATCAGCCTGACGCGGCCGGTGGGGGCGCTGTTCGTGGCGGGCTATGCCGCCTATGCCTGGGTGCTGCTGTGACGGGCGTCGCGCTGGTCACGGGGGCGGCCCGCCGCCTTGGCCGCGCGATGACGCTGGAACTGGCGCGGCGCGGCCATGACGTGGCGATCCACTATGCCGGCTCGGCCGACGATGCCGAGCGCACGGCCGCTGACGCACGCGCCCTGGGCGTGCGGGCGCAGACCTTCCGGGTCGACCTGCTGGACGCCGATGCGACCGCCGCGCTGGTCCCGGACGTCGCATCGGCGATGGGGCCGCTGACCGTGCTGGTCAACAATGCCTCGATCTTCGAATACGACACGATGCGCAGCGCGACGATGCAGGGTTGGGACCGGCACCTGGGGTCGAACCTTCGCGCGCCCTTCCAGCTGATGCAGGCCTTTGCCGCGCAATGCCCCAAGGCGCGCCCGGACGAGAACGGCGAACCTCAGGCCGCGGGCCTGGTGGTGAACATGGTCGATCAGCGGGTTCTGAAGCCCACGCCAGAGTTCATGACCTATTCCATCGCCAAGGCCGCGCTGTGGTCGCTGACGCGCACCGCGGCGCAGGCCCTGGCACCCGACATCCGCGTGAACGCCATCGGTCCCGGTCCGACCCTGCAGGGTGCCCGCCAGAGCGACCGCCATTTCGCCGCCCAGAGGGCTGCGACGGTGCTGGGCAGGGGGGCGGATGCCCAGGGCATCACCGACGCTCTGGGGTACTTCCTGGACGCGCGTGCGGTCACCGGACAGCTGATCTGCGTCGATGGCGGACAACATCTGGGGTGGCGCACGCCCGACGTTCTGGGGCCGGAATAGGCCCGATCCGGAACGATCGGATCATTTTGTCCACGGCACCATGGCAGACCCCTGCAAGATGCGGATTCTGCAAGATTTTTCTGTCCACAACGGGCCTGAATAAAAATTATCAAGCAATAACAATGCCATTGCGATCTGCCTAAAATAAGGGCAACTTCACGGAACTGTAACGATTGCTGGCCCTGCGGGGTCATCCTCACAGCCCACCCACAGAATTATCCACAGATTCCGTGGAAAGCTTCCTTCTTGCCTTCGGTGCCCGGAACTTGCAGCGGGGCCGAGAATCACCAAGTTCACGTCATGACCCAGAAAACCGGCCACGCCCTCATCCAGGATTACCTTCGCACGCTGGACAGCAGTCCCGGCGTCTATCGCATGCTGGATGCCCAGCAGGCGGTTCTTTACGTGGGCAAGGCCCGCGACCTGCGGGCGCGGGTGTCGAACTATGCCCGGCCTTCGGGCCATTCGGGGCGCATCGCGCGGATGATCCGCGAGACGGCCTCGATGATGTTCCTGACCACGAACACCGAGACCGAGGCGCTGCTCTTGGAGCAGAACCTGATCAAGCAGCTCAAGCCGCGTTACAACGTGCTTCTGCGCGACGACAAGTCGTTCCCGAACATCCTGGTGGCCAAGTCCCACGACTATCCCCAGATCAAGAAGCATCGCGGCGCGAAGTCGGAAAAGGGCGACTACTACGGCCCCTTTGCCAGCGCGGGGGCGGTCAACCGCACGCTGACCCAGCTGCAGCGCGTGTTCCTGCTGAGGAACTGCACTGACAGCGTGTTCGAGAGCCGCACTCGCCCCTGCCTGCTGTTCCAGATCAAGCGGTGCAGCGCGCCCTGCGTGGGCCGCATCAGCGCGCCCGACTACAACGCGCTGGTCAATGACGCGGAACGGTTCCTGCAGGGCAAGACCACGACCATCCAGTCCGATCTTGCCGCTGAGATGGCCCGCGCGGCCGAGAATATGGAGTATGAGCGCGCAGCCGCCCTGCGTGACCGCATCAAGGCGCTGACCGCGGTGCAGTCGGTGCAGGCGATCAACCCCAAGGGCGTGGCCGAGGCCGACATCGTGGCCCTGCACATGGAGGGGGGGCAGGCCTGCGTGCAGGTCTTCTTCATCCGCGGCAATCAAAGCTGGGGGAATCGCGATTTCTATCCGCGCCTTGGCGGGGCCGAGAGCCCGGACGAGGTGATGCAGGCCTTCCTGATGCAGTTCTATGATAACACCCCGCCGCCGCGCCAGATCCTGCTGTCCCACCCGCCCGAGGATCCGGACCTGACCGCGGATGTCCTTTCCGAGCGCGCCCGCCGCAAGGTCGAGGTGGCCGTTCCGCTGCGCGGCGAGAAGTCCGACCTGGTGACCAACGCGCTGCGCAACGCGCGCGAAAGCCTGGCGCGACGCATGTCCGAAAGCGCCACGCAGCTGCGCCTGCTGGAGGGGCTGGCCGACGCGTTCGAACTGCCCAGCCCGCCGCGCCGGATCGAGGTCTATGACAACAGCCACATCATGGGCACCAACGCGGTCGGCGGCATGATCGTCGCCGGGCCGGACGGTTGGATCAAGAACCAGTACCGCAAGTTCAACATCAAGGGCACCGAGATCACTCCCGGCGACGACTTCGGCATGATGAAGGAGGTGCTGACGCGCCGCTTCACCCGTCTGCTGAAGGACGATCCCGACCGCCAGACCGAGGCCTGGCCGGACCTGCTGCTGATCGACGGCGGCGCGGGGCAGGTGTCGGCCGTCCACGAGATCATGGCCGAACTGGGCGTCGAGGACATCCCGATGATCGGCGTCGCCAAGGGCCAGGACCGCGACCACGGCAAGGAGGAGTTCCACCGCCACGGCCAGCGCCCCTTCGCGCTGCGCATGAACGATCCAGTCCTGTACTTCGTCCAGCGCCTGCGCGACGAGGCGCACCGCTGGGCCATCGGCACCCATCGCGCCAAGCGCGCGAAATCGCAGATGGCAAACCCCCTGGACGAGATCGCGGGCATCGGCGCGTCGCGCAAGCGCGCCCTGCTGCAGCATTTCGGCAGCGCCAAGGCCGTGGGCCGCGCCGGGCTGACCGATCTGCAGGCGGCGCCGGGCATTTCCGCGGCGATGGCGCAAAAGGTCTATGACCACTTCAACGCCAAGGGATGACAGGTCCGGATCACAGCTTCGCCAGCGGCGCGTTGGCCCTTTCCAACGCCCGCGGCAGGGACTAGCGTGCGGCCATGCGTTGGAACCTTCCGAATATCCTGACCCTTCTGCGTCTGCTGGCGGCCCCCGGGGTCCCGCTGATGTTTCTGTACTTCCAGAGGCCCTGGGCCGACTGGGCGGCGCTGGCGCTGTTCATGGGCGCGGCGATCACCGACTGGATCGACGGCTATCTGGCCCGCGCCTGGAAACAGGAAAGCCGCTTTGGCGCCGCGATGGACCCGATCGCGGACAAGGCCATGGTGGTCATCGCGCTGGTGGTCATCACCGGGTATTCCGGGATGAACCCTTGGCTGATCCTGCCGGTGACGATCATCCTGTTCCGCGAGGTCTTCGTGTCCGGCCTCCGCGAATACCTGGGCGACAAGTCGCGCCTGCTGGCGGTGACCAAGCTGGCGAAATGGAAGACGACCCTGCAGATGGTCGCCATCTCGATCCTGTTCCTGGCCACGGGCCTGGCCTATGTCGAACACGGCCTGGCCCCCCGCGTGGGCGAGGTCGGGCTGATCTGGTCGGGCAGCTGGGCGGCGCTTGCCACCTATGCCGGCCTGACGCTGATCTGGATCGCCGCGGCGCTGACGGCTTGGACGGGCTGGGACTATTTCATCAAGGCGCTGCCCTATCTGAAGGATTCCCGTCGTGACGGTTGAGGTCCTGTATTTCGCTTGGCTGCGCGAACGCATCGGCCACCCCCGCGAAACCGTGCAGACGGAGGCCGCGACCCCGCGCGCGCTGATCGCCGAACTGGCCGCACAGTCTGACGGGCATGCCGCGGCCTTTGGCGACATCGCGGCCCTGCGCTGCGCCGTGGATCAGCAGCTGACCGATCTGGACGCGCCCCTGGCCGGCGCCCGCGAGGTCGCGTTCTTCCCGCCGATGACGGGCGGCTGATGAGCGCCCGCGTCCAGTCCGACCCCTTCGATCTGGCGTCCGAACTTGCGGGCTTTGGCGCGGGGGCCGGGGCGGTCGTCACCTTCACCGGCATCGTGCGCGACGACGGCGGCCTTCTGGACGCGCTGGAGATCGAGCATTACCCCGGCATGACCGAACGCGCGCTGACCGATCACGGCATGGCCGCCGCATCGCGTTTTGGGCTGGCCGACTGGCGCATCGTCCATCGCTATGGCCGCATCCCGGTGGGGGGACAGATCATGATGGTCGCCACCGCCGCCCGCCATCGCCGTGCGGCATTCGACGCGGCCGATTTCCTGATGGACTGGCTGAAATCCCGCGCCCCCTTCTGGAAACGCGAGATCGCGCGCGACGGCACGACGGGCTGGGTCGCCGCCCGCCCCGAGGACGAGGACGCGCTGACCCGGTGGTGAATGTCTTCGTCATCCGAATACCCATGCCCGGCCGCCGCCCGTGATCCGGCCTGACCTGCGCGGCCTGCTGCGCACCCACTCCGAACTGCTGATCTTTGCGGCGCTGGCGCTGGCTGCGCTGTGGGTGGCGTTCTGGGGTGGCTGGTTCTTTGCGGTCCTGGGCGGGGCTGGGGCATTGGTTGCGGGCAGCCTGGCCCTGGGCGCGCTGCGCCGCACGCCGTTTCGCCGCCCCGTCGCCGCCCCCGGCGTGGTCGAGATCGTCGAGGGGGCGATCCGCTATTACGGCGCGACCGACATGGGCGGAGAGATCCCCCTGCGCGACCTGGTCGAGATCCGCCTGTTGCGGCTGGACGGTCATGCGCATTGGCGCCTGCGCAGCCAGTCGGGCGAGGCGTTGCTGATCCCCGCCGACGCGGCGGGGGCCGGGGCGCTGGCCGATGCTTTCACCGCGTTGCCCGGTCTGGACATGGGCGCGGTGTCGGCGGCACTGGCACAGGTGGCCCGACAGCAGGATGCGATGCGCACCGTTTGGCGGAGGCCGGGATGAGGCGGCTTGACTTGGCCCGTCCGCGTTGCCACCTGTGACCGACCGGAAACCCTTGAAAGGCCTCATCGTCCATGTCCATTCCCCAGCAGGGCGGAGGCCCCATCGAACATCGTGACCAGCTGGCCGCCTATATCGCCAGCGGCGAGAAGCCGAAGGACGCCTGGCGCATCGGCGTCGAGCACGAGAAATTCGGCTATGACGACGCGCGCAAGATGCCGCTGCCCTATGAGGGTCCCGTGTCGATCACGGCCATGCTGGAGGGGCTGCGCGACCGTTTCAACTGGACCCCGGTCCTTGAGGCCGGCAAGCTGATCGGGCTGGAGCGCGACGGCGCCAATGTCAGCCTGGAGCCCGGCGGCCAGCTGGAACTGTCCGGTGCGCCGCTGGAGACGATCCACCAGACCTGCGACGAGGTGAACGGCCACCTGGCCGAGGTCGAGGCCGTCGCCGCCGACATCGGCGCGGGCTTCATCGGCTTGGGTGCGGCGCCGATCTGGGGCCAGGATGACATGCCGATGATGCCCAAGGGGCGGTATCGGCTGATGACCGACTATATGGGTCGGGTGGGCACGCTGGGCACGCAGATGATGTACCGGACCTGCACGGTGCAGGTGAACCTGGATTTCGCGTCCGAAGCCGACATGGTCCAGAAGATGCGCGTGGCTTTGGCGCTGCAGCCGGTGGCCACGGCGCTGTTCGCCAATTCGCCCTTTCTGGACGGCAAGCCCAACGGGATGAAATCCTGGCGCGCGCATATCTGGCAGAACCTGGATGCGGCGCGGACCGGCATGCTGCCCTTCGTCTTCGAGGACGGGTTCGGCTATGAGGCCTGGGTCGATTATGTGCTGAACGTGCCCATGTATTTCGTCTATCGCGACGGAAAGTACATCGACGCCCTGGGCCAGAGCTTCCGCGATTTCCTGAAGGGCCAGCTGCCGGCCCTGCCGGGCGAGGTGCCGACGCTGTCGGACTGGGCCGATCACATGACCACCGTGTTCCCCGAGGCGCGCGTCAAGAAGTACATTGAGATGCGCGGGGCCGATGGCGGCCCGTGGCGCAGGCTGTGCGCGCTGCCGGCGCTGTGGGTCGGGCTGACCTATGATCAGGATGCGCTGGATGCGGCCTATGACCTGGTCAAGGGTTGGGACGCCGAGACCCGCGAGGCGCTGCGCCGGTCGGCGGGTCGTGACGGCCTGCAGGCGCAGGCGGGGGGCGTGAAGATGCACGACCTGGCCCGCGAGGTTCTGGCCATTGCCGAGGGCGGGCTGAAGGCCCGCGCCCGGTCGGGCAACGACGGCCTGGTCCCCGACGAGACGCATTTCCTGAACGCGCTGAAGGAAAGCGTCGACAGCGGCAAGGTCCCCGCCGACGAGTTGCTGGAAAAGTATCGCGGCGCCTGGAACGGCGACCTGACGCGGATCTACGACGAATATTCCTACTGATCGCCGATTGCGTCCCGCGACGTGCCGGGGAGACGTCCCGTCCCCCCGGACCCCCCTTGGGTGTCCCGCATGACGGATGCCGACGCACGCGAGTGTGAGCCGCGCCCGTCCGCGATGTCTTGATCTGCGGCGCCGGTGGTGGCACCCCGGCGAAAAAGATGCGGGGGCACGCGATGCGCGGTGATGTGATGCAATGGGTCGGCCGGTTGGTGGCCGCCGTCTTTGGGCTGGGGGTGCTGGCGCTGCTGGCGGCGGTCGTGCTGCTGATCCGGCAGGCCGAGGGGGTGCCGCCCTGGCCGGTCCTTCTGGGGCTGGTGGGTCTGGTCGCGCTGATCCTGCTGGCGGGGGCCTGCCTTGCACTGATCTCGATCGCGGTGTCGGCGCGGCGGGGCGTCGATGCGCTGCAGCGGTTGGGCGGAACGCTGCCCGTCGCCGCCGTCGAACCCGAGGCCGCCCATGGTGCCGGATGAAGATCAGCACCGCCATGAAGGCCGCGACCGCCGCGATGTCGGTCCGCCCCAGGCCCCAGGCAAAGACCGGCGCCAGCGCGGCCGCCAGAAGCGCGCTGAGGCTGCTGATCCGGGTGATCGCGGCGGTCAGCGCCCAGGTCGCGCAGGCAATCAGGCCCAAAGGCCAGTTCAGCGCGATCACCGTCCCGAGGAACGTGGCGACGCCCTTGCCACCCTTGAAGCGCAGCCAGATGGGGAAGCAATGGCCCAGGAAGGCCGCGCCGCCGGCCAGGATCGCGGCGGTCTCTCCGCCGAAATGGCGGGCCAGCAGGACCGCGATGGCGCCCTTGCCCGAATCCAGCAGCAGCGTGGCCACCGCGGCACCCTTGTTGCCCGTCCGCAGCACGTTGGTCGCGCCGATGTTGCCAGAGCCGATCTGGCGCAGATCGCCCAGGCCCAGGGCGCGTGTGATGACCAGGCCGAAGGGGACAGAGCCCAGAAGATAGCCGAAGATCGCCCAGAGGATCATGCGTGTTCTCCGAAGACGGGGGTGCCCGCGACCCAGGTGCCCAGGACGCGGCCCTGCATGCGCGCGCCGTCGAAGGGGGTGTTCTTCGATTTGGACAAAAGCGCAAAGCGGTCCAGCACGAAGGGTGCGTCGGGGTCGAACAGCACCAGATCGGCGGGGGGGGCGGCGGGACAGGCGCCCCGCCGAGAGGCCCAGCCTGCGCGCGGGGTTCAGCGCCATGGCGCGGAATAGCTGCGGCAGGCTCAGCCCGCCCTGGTGATACAGGCGCAGGGCCGCGGGCAGCAGGGTCTGCAGGCCCACGGCGCCGGGGGCCGCGGCCTCGAACGGAAGGCGTTTGGATTCTTCATCCTGGGGCGTGTGAAAACTGGCGATGGTGTCGATCAGCCCCTGGGCCACGGCATCGACCATGGACAGACGGTCATCCTCCGACCGCAGCGGCGGCGTGAAGCGGAAGAAGGTCCGGTAATCGCCCACGTCGAACTCGTTCAGCGTCAGGTGGTGGATCGAGATCCCCGCCGTCACGTCCAGCCCCGCATCGCGCGCCCGCGCCAGGGCCGGCAGGCTGGCGGCCACGGTGATCTGGTCGGCGTGATAGCGTCCGCGCGTCATCGCGACCAGGGCCAAGTCGCGGTCCAGGCCCATCACCTCGGCCATGGGGGAGACGGCGGGGATGCCATAAAGGGATGCGAACTTGCCGCTGGTGGCCGCAGCCCCCGCCGACAGGGACGGGTCCTGCGGATGGCCCACGATCAGCGCGTCCAGCCCGCGCGCATAGGTCATGCAGCGGCCCAAGAGCTTGGTGTCGCGCACCACCCGTACGCCGTCGGTGAAGGCCACCGCGCCCAGATCGGTCAGGAAGCCGATCTCGACCATCTCGCGGCCTTCGCGGGCCTTGGTCAGGGCGGCCATGTGGCGGATGTGGACGGGCGCGTCGATGGCGCGGCGGGCGACGAATTCCAGCGCCTCGGGGGTGTCGATGGGGGGCGTGGTGTCGGGGCGCGCGATGATCGTGGTGACGCCGCCCGCCGC